>JARGOW010000305.1:0-3688 GCA_029212955.1 Planctomycetota bacterium
CTTCTACTTCGAAAAGATGAGTACACGGTTATCGGTTCTATCCGTGGAGGCTCCATGTATCTGGTCTTGAGCTTCGAAGAAATCTAAACAGAAACCGGTTCTATAGCAGCAGGCCGGGTCCCCTGAAATCAGGGGCCCCGGCCTGCTGTTTGTTTTCCATGGTCTGTGGACTAACTGTTGAAATCGGGCATGGGCGGCAAATCGGCCGGACCTGTATCGTCGTTGCCATCGGATTCAAACTCCAAACCCATTCCACCGTCGTCTTCGCCCAAATCTCCTCCCAACAGGTTGGTGGCGGCTTCCATCAAATCGCTGTCGGGTTCGCCGAAGTCGAGATCGGTCGAATCCAAGACCAGGTCTCCCAGATCCATATCTTCCGAGTCCGTTTCTTCTCCAAGACTACCGAGGTCAAAATTCTCATCGGTATCCAGGCTTTCCGTCGGGTTGCCAAGGGTTTCTTGAACCGCTTGATCGCCTTCGTCGAACAGGTTGCCCCAGGAACTATCCTCACCAAACTTCTGAACAGGACAGTGTTCTTCCAGCCACTTTCGGTTGGAGCTCACGGTGCTCACAATCGGCAGCAGGAACATGTCCGTCTCTGCGCTCAGCAAGGCCAAGGTATCCGCTTGCACGATGGCAGGCATGGCGATCGTCAGCACGTTTCCATAACGCGAAACCGGAACGAGCGCGGAGGATTGCAGGAACGCCTTATTGAACAAAGCCAAGAGTTCCTTATCGGGCTTGGCCTGATCTAGGGGAAGGAAAGGCAGGTGGAAGACATCACACACCACGCGTGACAAATCCCAGTCAGGAATCAGATTGGATTCCACAAGTGCCTCGGGGAACGCTTGTCCCCCTTCGTTGCTGGCCTTGAGCAGTTCTTGGATGGATGCCAAGGCAACCATATCTCGTTCGGTTAGGGCCTCTGCCAGGCGGCCGTAATCGAGTCTTTGGGTGAATTTCACTGGACGTGTACCGAGGGGGGAATCGAAGCGTTCGGTTCTCTCCCCTATCGTCATCCACCCTTATGGGGTTAAGCACACATCCCAGTTCCCCCGGGAAAACTTTTCCGGGGCCCGCTCAATGCCTCTCATTGGGGGTTTGTAAGGGGACAAGCGCCAGGATCGGCCCATGCCCGCCCCCTTTTCCTTGGACCTAGACGTCCAGATTCGTGATCTCGAGCGCGTATTGCTCGATGTACTCGCGCCGAACTTCCACGCTATCGCCCATAAGGACCGTGAAAATCTGGTCGGCTGCGAAGGTATCCTCCATCGTCACCTTCAGCAAGGTGCGAACTTCGGGGTCCATGGTGGACTCCCAAAGCTGGTCGGCGTTCATCTCGCCCAGACCCTTGTAGCGCTGCACATCGATGCCCGACTGGGCTTGCTTTTGCATGCTCTTGGCCAGATCCAAAGGACCCGTGCAATCGATGGTTTCCTTGGTGGTCACGATCTCGTACTTGCCACCGCCGCGGAGGATCATCCCCATGGCCTCCAACGCTGCCAGGGTTTCTTGGGTCTCCTTTGCGTGGCCCAAGTGGCTTGAGATGACCTGGGCGTCGATCAGATCCACACCGCTTTCCGGGCCGGAATAGACCACGAGTTCTCCGGGGACCATGCCTTTCCGAAGCTCGAGGAAGTTCTCGTACTCTTCCTTCGTGTCGAAGAAGTGATCCAACTTGTCAACCTGGGCCCAGTAAGCGGGAACCGACGTGCCATTGAATCGCTCTACCACGTCGTCGAATGAAATGCTCGCCCAGACCGGAACGACTCGACCGGCCAAGTTGCCGAGTTTGCCAAGCAGGTCGGTCATCTCACGCAGAGGTACACCCTGCCATTCCTTTTCGGCATTCAGGTCTTTCACCGTCGTCCCAATCACGCCAAGCTCCAACAGGTATTCACGCAAGGCTGCATCGTCGATCAAGTATCGAGAGTTCTTGCCTTTGGTGACTTTGTAGAGGGGCGGTTGGGCGATGTACAGGTGTCCCGCTTCAACGATGGGCAACATCTGACGGCGTCGGTCATGATGATGATCTTTCCGTAGCGCAGTTTGTCCACGTCCAGTTCGTCCGCAATTCCGCAACCCAATGCGGAGATGATCAGTTGGATCTCCTGGTGGTGCAGCATCTTGTCGAGGCGTGCCTTTTCCACGTTCAGGATCTTACCCTTGATCGGAAGGATCGCTTGGATCCTTCGATCACGGCCCATCTTGGCCGGACCGCCTGCCGAATCACCCTCAACGATGTAGATGTCGGTTTCGTCGCGCAGTTTGCTTTGGCAGTCCGCAAGCTTGCCGGGCAGGTTGCCGCTGGCTAGGGCGGATTTGCGCCGCATCAATTCGCGTGCTTTGCGAGCTGCTTCCCGGGCTTGTTTGGCGAGAACCGCTTTTCCGATGACCGACTTGCCTAAGGCGGGGTGCTCTTCCAAATAGGTTCCGAAGAGATCGCCGACAACCGACTCTACGATTCCTTTGGCCTCGCTGTTGCCTAGCTTGTCCTTGGTTTGGCCTTCGAACTGAGGTTCGGGAACCTTGAGCGAAATGATCGCGGTCAAACCTTCGCGGAAGTCATCGCCGGAAGGAAGCGCGTCTCCGTCTTTGACCAACTTCGCCTTTTTCGCATAGTTGTTAAGAGTTCGCGTCAAAGCTGCGCGGAAGCCCTCCAAGTGCTTGCCACCACCATGGGTGTTGATGTTATTGGCAAACGTGTGGATGGTTTCTTGATAGGAGTCCGTGTACTGCAAGGCAACTTCGACCTCGTAGTCCTTGCCCGGATCCTCGGTGGACTCCACGGTCTTGACGATGTGGACAACCTCGTTGTGTACCGCGTTCTTGTTTTGGTTGATGTCCTTGACGAACGCCTGGAGTCCATCGGGGAACTCAAAGACGTCTTGCGCGCCGGTACGTAGATCTTGCAGCTCCAAACGCAGACCTTGCGTTCCCATCAGGTACGCGGTTTCGCGCATGCGTTTCTCAACGATCTCGTACTCGATTTCGACCGTGGAGAAGATTTGATCATCGGGCGTGTAGCGGACCGTTGTTCCCGTGTAATCGGTATCCCCAATCACTGTCAAATCCTTGGTCTTGACGCCCCTGGAAAATTCAATGTGGTGAATTTTTCCGTTCTTATGCACATCCACGGCCAATGCGGAAGCGAGGGCGTTCACACAGGAAACACCTACACCGTGCAATCCACCCGAGACCTTGTAGGCATCATCGTTGAACTTTCCACCTGCGTGCAGCTTCGTAAGAACCACCTCCACGGCAGGAATGCCTTCGGCCTCGTGCATGTCGATCGGAATTCCACGACCGTCATCCTGAACTTCAATGGATCCATCCTCGTGAATGATGACCCGGCAGTAGGTGGCATAGCCCGCGAGAGCTTCGTCCACGGAGTTGTCCAACACCTCCCAAATCAGGTGGTGTAGGCCACGCACATCAGTGTCGCCGATGTACATGGCGGGTCGGACACGAACCGCTTCCAGTCCTTCGAGGACTGTGATGGATGAGGCCCCGTACTTGGGGTTGCCTTTTTCGTTGCTGGTCATTGGGCGTGTTTGAGCTTGTAGGTGATGCGCTTGATGCGCTCCGACCCCAAGATGTTGTTTGCTTTTTGGCGATAGGACTCGCCGGTGAAAGAGGCCAGCTCATGTCGCTGTGCCGATGATTCGGTTTCCACGGTCAGGACGCC
>JARGOW010000305.1:3698-5344 GCA_029212955.1 Planctomycetota bacterium
CCGGAATTGAACGGCTCGGGCCCGCTTGCTGAAATCCTTGCCGAGTGCCTGACGCCAGGCGTCGTACACGGCAAAGTCCCGCATTTGTTGATCCAGCCCTGTCTCGCGAAACAGAGCCTTCAGTCCTTGCTGCATGGTGGTCAAGCCACCTCGTTTGCGTTCCCTGTCTTTCAAGAAGCGGTTGCGGCCACCGGTCGGGTGTCGATGGTGACGGGCATAACCACGTAACGGTAGTTGGCTCCCAAACGGAATTCGCCGGGACTAGAAGACCCGTTGAAGCGCAAGGTCAAGGTGTCCGATTCGCAACGCTTGATGCCATCCAAGACGAAGTCGGGACGGAAAGCGATTTCAGCTTCCTCGCCCTGGTAGTCCACATCCATGGAGGCTTCCGCTTCTCCACGGGAGATGGAACGCACGAAGAGGTTTAGGCGGCCATCGGCCAATTGCATGCGAACGCCTTGCTCCTGACCGACACTGGCTGCCAGTCGAAGTTTCTGACCAAACACGCTCTTGTCGACTTCCACTTCGAAACTGTGTTCCTCGGGGAAGAGCGCATCGTAGATGGGAAATTGACCTTCGATGACCCGAGTAAAGACTTGAGCGCCGCGGGTTTTCAAGCCGATGCGGTCAGAACTGAATTCGAGGTGAACCTGGTCGAGGGGATCTGAAATCACTCGACTGAACAATTGCATTCCACGCGTCGGAACAATCAACGGATCACAAACCACACCCTGCGTATCCACCGGGGTGGAAACCCGCGCCAGGCGTCGGCCGTCGGTGGCGACCATCTGCAGGTTGTCGCCTTGCAAGCTGGTCTGAATGCCGTGCATGGCGTAGCGGCCGGGTTCGCGTGCGGCTGCGAAGGATGTTTGTGAAACCAACTTGGTCAGCACGCCCCCTTGGATGGAAATGTGTTCCTTGGCTTCGAAGCGAGGAATGACCGGGAACTCGTCGGGATCAGCAGTGACCAGGTCGCAATGGTCTTGGCTGCTGGAAAGCCGGCAGCGAGTTCCAACCATTTCGATCTGGCAGTCCTCGCCGGAGAGATCTCGAACCACTTCCATGGCGACCTTGGCGGGGATCACCACAACTCCGGTTTCTCCAACCTTCACGTCGTCGATCGTATAGCGCAGGGAAACTTCCTGATCGGTAGCCAGAAATTCCAAGGCGTGGTCGGTTGCCACCAGGCAAACGTTTTCCAAGACAGGGTTGGTTGTCTTCGTGGGAACCAGCTGGCTGGCGATGGATAGGGCGTCGCGAAGCTTTTCGCGGTTGCAGATGACCTTCATGGATTTGTGGGGTTCAAGTGAGGCAAGCCGTTATTCACAAGCCCCTTTAGTTTTAAACCATTACTAATCTTAAGGGGTGGGGTCCCTGGGGGACAATAGGAGGTTGGTATATCGTAAGTCTCTATATTGCAGATAATTACGCCACATTTGAGGCTGTGGATGAACGCTGAAACGCTGTGGAAAACCTGTCGATAGAGGTCGAGTTGTCCACGGTTGTTCTTCGAGCGATTTTGGCCTTCGGTGGGAACCTCAAGTTGCCCACGAAACGACCTATTGCGTTCCACGAGTTCCAGCGTTTGGCCAACGGGTTTTCCACAGGTTTTCGTCAGTGTGCTTGTGGCCGTGAACAACTTCTTT
>JARGOW010000306.1 GCA_029212955.1 Planctomycetota bacterium
GCGCCGCTGGGCGTCATTGGCGAAGGCGATGCCAACGTGGAAATCGAAGGCGACATCGCCAAGATCACCATGACGCTCACCTCCCAAACTTGCCCCGAAGCGCAGAACATCCCCGAGATGATGAAGCGCCGGGTTAACACCCTGGAAGGCATCGAAAGCACCGAGGTCGAAGTGGTCTGGGAACCCCAGTGGGGCCCCCACTGCATCAGCGACGAAGGCCGCAAGATCCTGGGCTTCGAAGAAGAGTAAGCGAGCTTCCAGCACCAAACAAAAGGAGGGAGTCCGAACCGCGGTTCGGACTCCCTCCTTTCGTTTGGGCCGTGTGTTGAGAGAAATGGAGTATCGAGCGCAGGCAATCCCCATCTGTTAACGAGAGCCGCCGACCTCGGTACTTCGACTACTCGATCACATCCATGGACCCTGCAGGACCCGGGGGCACGGCGTCAGGATTGGTGCGGAGTTCGATTTTCCACGAGAGCAGCCGTGCCTTTGAGCCCTGGTCCTCGGCCAACTGAATCAGCTCCTTGGCCTGTTTCTCCAAACCCGCCTTCTCAGCGATTTGCGATTTGCGCTGATAGAACATGGAGAGGCTCGTATGGGCGAAGGGATCTTCCTTGTCGATCTCCGCGATGGCATGCCCCACCTCGATGGCGCGGTCCAGTTTCTGATCATGCATCAGGGCCAGGGCAAGCCCGTGCATGGCCTCGGTCCAATCGGGCTTGATTTCCAAGGCCTTTTCGAAGGAAGCAATGGCTGTGGCATAGTCACCCTGCCCGTAGGTCGCCATTCCGGTTTTGTAGTGCTCGATGTGATCGCTCATGTCAGCCCCAAGATACGCTCAAAGCGGGGCTTTGCTAGCTGTACTGTCCGATTTCGACCTTTTCCGATCTGGCAGGGTGGACAGTCCGGGTAGAGCATCCACACACCAAAAAACCGCCCGGCCCCAGCAAACGCTGGAACCGGGCGGTCTTGGATGGAGGTTGGCCCCTGTTACATGACCGGCTCGATGCCAAGGGATGCGAATCCCTTTTCCTCGAAGGTGGTGCGGAACATGTCGCGCAACTTGTCGGCGGCGGTGTCGTAGGCGGCCTTGTCTTCCCAGGTGTTGCGGGGGTTCAGGATGTTAGAATCCACTCCGGGGCAACTCTTGGGCATCTTCAAGTTGAAGACGGGGTGCATGTCATATTCGGCGCCTTCCTTGTGGAGGTCGCCGGCCAAGCCCGCGTTGAGCAGGGCGCGCGTGTCCTTGATGGAGATACGGCTGCCCGTTCCGTAAGGGCCTCCGCCCCAACCCGTGTTGAGCAGGATGCAGCGGCCGCCGTGCTCTTCCATCTTCTTGGCCAAGCCTTCCGCGTAAACGCTCGGCTTGTGGGACATGAAGGGCGCGCCGAAGCAAGCGCTGAATGCGGCCTGGGGCTCGGTGATGCCGACTTCGGTACCAGCCAACTTAGAGGTGAAGCCCATGACGAAGTGGTACATGACCTCTTTCGCGTCCAGGATCGAAACCGGGGGCAGCACGCCGAACGCATCGGCGGTGAGCAGCACGATGGTCTCCGGGTGGGGACCCTTGGCGCCCTCGGCCACGTTCGGGTTGCAATCCAAGGGATAGCTGAAGCGCGTGTTCTCGGTGATCGAAGAATCGGTCAGATCCAGATCCTGGGGATCCATATCCTCCATCTTCTTTCCGGCGGGTGCGGGCACGTTTTCGATGACGGTGCCTGCCATGGAAAGCGCTGCGGCGATGACCGGCTCGGCTTCCTTGTTCAGGTCGATCAGCTTGGCGTAGCAGCCATCTTCCAGGTTGGAGATGCCGCTTTCGGTCCATGCGGTTTCGTCGTCACCGACCAGTTTGCGGTCAGGATCGGCCGAAAGGGTGGTTTTACCCGTTCCGGAGAGGCCAAACAGGATGGCGCCGTCGCCGCCAGGGCCCACGTTTGCGCTGCAGTGCATGGACATGTGCTTCTGCTCAGGCAGCAGGAAGTTCATGATCGTGAACATCGACTTCTTGTTCACACCGCAGTAGTCGGCGCGGCCCACGACCAGAACGATCTGGTTCTTCATGTCGAGGATCACAGCGCGCTTGCTGTTGGTTCCATCGATCTCGGGGTCGGCGTGGTAGCTGGGCACGTTGAGCAGGGTCCAGCGCTTGGCGTCCTCGTTGCTGACACCAGGAATCCCCTTGGGGAACATGTTGTGCACGAAGGTGGCGTGGGTGGCGTACTCGCCGGCGAAGCGGAAGGGCACGGCGTACTCGGGGTCGGAACCCGCATAGACGTCCTGCACGTATAGGGTGGCCTTCTTGGCGTTCAGGTGCTCACCGACTCGCTTGAGCAGACCTTGGAACTTGTCGGGATCGAACTTGCCGAAGTCGTTTTTCCACCAGATCTTCTCCTCGAGCTCAGGCCATGCCACGCCGAAGGTGTCCTTCACCGGGCGGCCGGTGCAGGTCGGGTCGGTGTAGAACACCAGTGGACCCTGCTTGCCAAGTTTCGTGGGGTAGGCTTTTTGGTCGGTGTCGGGACCGCCTTCTTTGATGCGGCCGCGATCGTTCGCGATCGCTTCGTCAAAGAGCTGATCCTTGGACAGGTTAGCCTTGTAGTTGACGTCCTTCAGGCCGAAGAGACGTTCCAGATCTTGGGTGTGGCCCATGGTATCGGGGGTATTTTGAGGGTTTTCTGACGGCGCAATGGCGCTGTTTCGAGGCGCAAGAGGTTACTCCTCAGGATGGCCTGTGACCATGGCTCGTCCCGTCTTTCCGCCCACGACGCTAATTAAGTGCCAATGTGGGCGGTTGAGACCAAGAGCCCCATGGCTGTCCAGGGGCATGCCCGTCGGGTATCCACCCCTTCCAGGGGTCTAGGATGACGGTTTTTCCTTCCGGGAGCCACGCCGGGGCCTTGACGGCGGCCCACGTCAACTGTTATGGTGATATACAACAGTTGACATGGTCCCCCCCTCACACATTCACATCACCCCTGGCGACGATGCCCCCATTTACAGGCAGATCGTCCGCCAAGTGATCGCCGGCGTGGCCTCCGGAGATCTCGCTCCGGGCGAGCGCCTGCCATCGTTGAGGGCTCTAGCCAAGGCCCTGGTTGTGGCGCCCCTCACGGTCAAGAAAGCCTACGAAGTGCTCGAATCGGACGGACTGATCGAGACCAAGCAGGGCCAGGGCACCTTCATCCGCATCGACGCCGCCAAATCCAAGCAGAAGGCCTCGGAGCGACTGCATTCGACCCTACGACGCTTGGTGATCGAAGCAGAAGTGGCCGGGATCGAACCCCACGAGCTGCAAACACTCATTCAACAAGCCACCCAGGCGCTGCAAACAGAACGCCGAACCAAAGGAGATCGCGCATGAGCATATTGGAACTGAATGGAATCCTTCGAAGCTACGAAAGGGGCATCCCTGTGCTGGAGAACGTGGATTTGTCCATTGAAGCAGGCGAAGTCGTCGGTCTACTCGGCGAAAACGGTGCGGGCAAGACCACGTTGATCAAGATCGCTTTGGGGCTGTTGCACCCGCAAGAGGGCACTGTGCGCCTGTTCGGTAAGGACCCGACAGTTCACCCCGTTGCGACCAAACGCCGCGTGGGATACGTGTCCGAGAACCAAGTCCTGCCGCCCCAATTGCGCATAATCGACGTGCTCGCCATGCACCGCGAACTTTTTAGTTCCTGGGACGAAGCCGTCGAACTCGACCTGCTCGACCGTTTTGAATTCACCGGCCGCGAGCGCATTGGGAAATTGAGCAAGGGCCAGGCCCGCCGAGTGGCCGTGATCTGCGCCATCACGCACCGCCCCGAATTGCTGCTTCTTGACGAACCGGCCGGAGGCTTCGACCCTGCCGCCCGCCGTGAATTCCTCGAAGTCGCTTTGCAGTTCTTGGCAAACGAAGGCAGCGCCATCCTGTTCTCTTCCCACCAAATGAACGATGTGGAACGCATCGCCAGCCGAATTTGCATGCTGCGGCGCGGTCAAAAGATCATCGATCAATCCCTGGATTCGCTCCAGGAAAGCGCGATTTTGGTTACGGCGGGCGGTGGAACCACCGCTCACCTTCAAAGCATGCGCGACATACAAGGGTGTCTGAGTGCACGCCTCTCCAATGGCGAACTGCGAAGTGTCATCATGGGATCCCGCTTGGAAGTCGACCAACGGCTCACCTCTGCTATCAGGGAAAACGAACCCCGACTGTCGGCCATTTCCTTGGAGGAACTGTTCATCGAGCTCGTGGAGGGCCGCCCGTAATGTGGTCCCTCGTAAAACAAGACATTGTGATCAAGCGAACACCATGGGCATGCCTTTTGTCGGGCATTTTGATGATGGTGTATATCCCCGCGCTCAGCACGCTTGGGACCCTTGGTTCTATCTCTGGACCTGGCTCGGCGTCCTACGGCACGTACTTGGTCCTACCCCTATTGCTCGCCGCAGCCCACTCGCTGATCGTGCACGCAAGGCATATGTCCATCAAGGAGCGTGTCACCGAATTGGATCGCTCACTTCCGATGACCATGAAGACCGTGTACTGCAACCGGTTTGTGGCGGTCGGGTTGGCTCTTTCCTTGCCCCTGTTCAGCGCCGGCGTAGTCGCCGCTGTACTCCTTGGATTCGAGAGAGCGGGCCCCATGCTCATGTATGCAATGGCTCGAGCCCTGGTTGCAATCACCGCAGGGGTCGTTGTGCTATACGCATGGAAACCCAGGTCGGGAAGCCTTGGTACGGTCGAAAGCGTGCTGGTTGCCCTGGCCGCAGTATTCATGGTGTTTGGCCCCCTGATAGCTTTCCCGGCACAATCCCTATTGCTGCATTTCCTGATCGGGGCATCGGGCATCCTTTGCATGATGCTCAGGATCCCGAGCGGAATGCCCACCGCTAGCCAGACCCTGACCAAGGTCACCCGGGAAGCCAGAGCGCCCTTGTGGTCCCGGATAATGCCTCCCCTTCATTGGGTCGTGATTCGCAGCACACTCCTGCGGCCTTCCCAGCTCTACCTCTATCTGGTGGTTACCCTGGTGATCGCAATCGGAATGCGATCCAACCCCGTATTCGATCTCTGGTTCCCCGTGATCATCGCGTTTCAAGGAATCACGACAGGGTTGGTGCTGATCAACGGCGTGGATTCCTTGCCAATCGGTCGTGAGAAATTGACCCCGTTTATTGTCCTGCCTTCCCTTGTCATCATCGTGGGTCTTTATTCATTCGCGACAGCTACGGGGCGGGACAGCAAGTCCTTTGAGATTCTGTCCAATCAGATCATGCTCGACTCGAATCATGAGGAGACTTTGACCACCGGTAGAGGAAACTGGGCAATGCATCTGAAGGTCCCCGCCCGCGCA
>JARGOW010000307.1 GCA_029212955.1 Planctomycetota bacterium
CCCTTGCAGCGGGATCTTTCCCCGGCGGCCATGGATGCCAGTCGAGAACGCGCCTTCGAATCCCTGCAAAGCGACCCCCAGGTATGGCAGGCTTTCGAGCAAGCCTGCGAACGATTCATCGAGGAAGACTTGGATCAGCGCGGCAATGAGTGGTCCTTGCAAGCCCTGGTGGATTTGACCCATTTGCTTCCCGCCGCTGTAGCCGGCGCGATCATTGTGAAGAGCGGTGGTTTGCTTACGGACATGGCGGTGGGTTCCATGGGCGCTGTGTCCGCCATGGCCATGGAGCAGATTTCCAAATTCCTGGGTACCGGCACCGCCAATCGGGCACGCAAGAAGTGGGCAGAATTGCGCAGTCCGATTTTGAGTGAGATCTTCCTGGAGAGCGCACTCCCCGAAAGCTGGAACTTCCTCAATCAGGATCGCAATGGCGATCCCAGGGAATGGATGCGTTGGCTGCAAAGCCGCACCGTGGAGCAAAATCATGCATGAGCCGAACAGCCAGGCTTTCTTGGCCGACTTAATGGACCGCCTGGTCCAGGATTGGAATCAGCTGCAATCCTTAACGGCCCTGCAATCCGTAGCTCCCCGGGTGGAGTCCCTGCTGCACGATTTGGAATCCCAACGATCCCGTGTTGGTAAGGCGGCGGTCATGACCCTGGTGGGCTCCACCGGCGCGGGAAAATCCACCTTGCTCAATGCGCTCGTAGGCCGCAACGTGGCCATTTCAGGGGAAGCCCGGCCAACCACACGGCAGCCCGTGATCTACCGGCCTTCGGACGCCGACGTGGAGGAATGGATCCAGGATCTTCCCGGCCCCACCCCGCGCATCGAAGACTACGACGCACGGGGCGAAGGCATTTGGTCCGGCCAAATATTGATCGATGCTCCGGACACCAATTCTGTGGAGGAACAAAACCGTGCGGTGGTCCAGGCCCTGGCGGAACGCAGCGATGTACTGGTTGTGGTGGCCCATCGCCAAGCCGTGGCGGAAAACTCAACGACCACCTTCCTGGATGCGTTTAAGGGCATGCGCGGTCTCCTGTTTGTCATCGGTCACGGTGACACACTCAGCGAGCAAGGCCGGGTCGAATTGACATCCCAGTTTCAATCGATCGCCAAAGAGCGATTCGGCGTGGAGGATCCCAAGGTCCACGTGCTCAGTCCGCTAAGAGTTCTGCAGACCGGACAGGATCCCGGTTGGAATGGATTCTGTGCGGACCTGCAGGAGGCCACCCTGGCCGGCCAGCTCACCCGGGTGAGACGCTACAACGCGCTCGGAACCACGCAAAGACTTTCGGAGACCCTTTCCCCCTTCGGCGCCGGCATCGAAGCCGACCTCACCGAATTCGAAGGCCTCCTGAATACCGTCTCCGACCGGTACGATAGCGCCGTTCTGGCCGAGGTCTTCCAGCGTCTGGACCTGAGGTCCAGGGACGTGGAGGCCCTGCTTTGGGAGGAGGTCGGCCGGCGTTGGATGGGACCTGGAGGCATGGCTTTGCGGGTGGGCGGACTGTCCTCCATGGGGCTCGGCGCAGGAGCGTGGCTCGCTAGGCGCAATCCACTCTTGGCAGCCGGAGCTGCGGTGGGCGCCTTGGCCACCCAGAAGATTCAATCCCATGGTCGCGATCGATCCATGCGAAATGGGGAGGAGTGGCTGCCATCCAAGGCCGAGCTACAGCGCGTATATGAAAGCGCCTTCGCACCGGTCAAACTCTGTCAACGCCAACTCGGTGGGGACACCATTCATTTCCCCGACCCGGTGGAAATCCATGGGGCCCTACAAGATGCCGTGGAGGAGAGCATGGGCCAATTACTGGACCGCGAACTCATGGAGCAGGCGGAGTTGGGTGCTAGCAAACCTTGGCGCTGGCTGGTGGACGTGCCGGTGTATGCCTTCGCCATATGGATCGTCATTCGTGCGGGAATCGGTTTCGCCAATGGTGAATATGTGGGCATGGATTTCCTGGTCAATGCGGCCCTGTTAGCTGGGGCGTGGTTGTTTCTGGCTCGCTATGCCACGCGACTCTTGCTGCGCCGAAGGGCACGGGCCCTGGTGGCTGGAATCAAAACCAACATGCGTTCGCGCATGGAGAATTCCTTGGATAGCACCCTGGGCAAGTCCCTGCGATCGGTGGGGCAGATGCGAGCTGGACTCGCGCGCATGATTGGCGTGGACCGCACCTGGAAGGATCGAATCCTGGGTGTGGGATCTATTGCCGATCCCGATGATTGACCGAGCGGCTGCGCAGGAGCTGCCACTGGCCGGAAACGTACGCAAATTCGACCTTGGCCTTGGCCTCCCACCAGACCCGACTGTTGCCCCGCGAAGTGTGGGTGATGCGGAGATGAACATCCGCCGTAGCGCGCTCCTCGTCTTCGGAAAGCTGCGGGTCGAAGGGCTCCACCCAGCCCGCGGATAAGGCGAAGCGATTGGCTTCGGGGTCCCGCTGGGAAAGGACCAAGCCCGCGAGAACCTGGTGCACCTCAGGCTTCAAAGCTCCGCTGCTTTCATCGCGGTAGTCCTCGCCGAAGCCGACCATCAAATGGCGCACGTGCCCTTCATTGAAATCGTCCACCATGGTTTGAACCCGCCAGAGCAGTTTTTCCGTGGGCGAGCGCAGGGCCGAACGAATCTGACCCACGGCGAAGAGACCCACTCCCACGAGCAGGGCCAGGGCGATGACTTTTTTGAGCATGGCGAAAGCATCGTATCATTCGATCCCCAATCTGAGCCAAAACCCTTCAAAGCACAGGAATCCCCCGCGGGCGGGGTCTGCGGCCGCGCCTGGCTCCCGCCAGGTCGCTACACTTTTGGGGATCCGACCCACAATCCTGCCCAACCCACCCCATCCCATGCGCTTCCCCCTTCTACTGCTCCTGGCCTTGTCTCTCGCTTTTGCATCCTGCTCATCCGAGCCCCAGGTTGAGTCGGGTGGCGATAGACCCGCGGAGCCGGCGGCTGCGACCGAGCAAACGGCTCGCACGGGCCCCTTGGATTTCACCGCTCCTGAAGGCTGGACCGAACGGGCCCCCACGGGCGCCATGCGCTTCAAGGAATACGTATTGGGCGAGGACGTGGATGGCGCTCCCCTGGTCATCGTGGCCCACTGGCCCAACGGCGTGGGCGGCTTGCAGGCCAACCTGCAACGCTGGAAGGGCCAAGTCGCCGGTGGCGACGGCGCCGCAGAGCCGAGTGTGGAAACCATTTCCGACCACGGGCTCATCTCCACAATCATGGACGGCGAAGGCGCCTACACCGGCATGAGTGGGGGAACCGAATCGGGATCGCGCCTGCTAGCCGCCTACATTGAGTCCCCCGCAGGACGCATCGAAGGCGTGTACACCATCAAATTGTCGGGTTCGGTGGAAGCCCTGGCCCCCTGGGCCGCGAGCTTCCGCAAATTCATTCAAGACCTGTAGTAAGGCGGACGAAGGACCCCTGTATGACCGTTTCACCCATTCGAAGCTGGCTAAGGAAGCTGCGGGCCAAATTCGCCCCGCAGGGTCCCGATCTAAATGAGTGGGCGGAAAAACATCGATCGGTGGTCGACGAAACCCTGCAGCAGGTCCTGCATCGCATCCCCCGCGAAGGTCTGATTCTGGATGTGGGGGCCAATGTGGGCCTTTTCACCGAACAGCTTCGCAAGCACCGACCGGAGTGCCAGTACCTCCTTTTCGAACCGGTCCAGCGATACTTCGACATTTGCGAAAAACGATTCGCAGGAGTGGCTGACGTGCAGGTATTGAACCTGGCCTTGTCGAGCGCCAACGAAAAGCGGTCGATCTTCAAGGCCGCCCACAACCCCGGTGGAAACTCCGTCCTCACCGAAATCATGTTCGATCGGCGCGAGAATTCGGAAGTGACCGAGCGCACTGTGGTGGAGGAGGAATCCATCGAATGTCGCAGGTTCGACGATCTGGCGGAAGAGCGTGGGATCAAAAGCGTGGCCTTCGTGAAAATCGACACGGAGGGATTTGATTTCGCGGTCCTACAAGGCCTCTACGATTTCATCGAGACCAGCGGTCAAAGGCCTGCGATCCTGACCGAGCTCATGAGCGAGGACTACCACCCTTTCTGGCGCGAGCAACGAGAGATCATCGAACGCTACGTGTCCCTGGGGTATGGACCGGTGGACTTCGACCAACTGCCCAAGATTGGCGATGTGCTACTGACGCCCAACTCTTCGGAACCGTCGCCGATTCTGGACACCGAGGCCTAGATTTTGCGAGGCCTCGTGCGCACCATCCAGGGCAGCCGGTTTGCGCGGGACTCCACGGTCCTGCAAGCCGGTTCCATTCTGTTGGCGGGTTCGGGGCTCATGGCCACCTTTGCCCTCAGTCACATTCTGGGTGCGTTCAAGCAGGGTGAGTATTACTTGGGCATCGCCGTGTTCACGGCCCTTTGGTTCCTGCTCAATCTTGGAGTGGCCTCCGTTGCGACCCAGCGGGTGGCCGCCGCATCCGAGGTCGATGATCGCGAGGGGGTGCGTGATTGGCTCGCTTTTGCCCTCGAAGCCACCCTTTTGATGGGAACTGTGTGCGCCCTGCTCTGCTGGTGGGTTTTGCCCTGGGCCCTGGATTGGTGGCTCGCAGGCGATGGGGGACAGGCCCAGCGGGTGGCCTTGTATGCCCTGCTGTTGGCGCTCGAACCCCTGGTTGGATTGCCTCGGCTGCTATGCACTGTGGCCTTTCAAGGCCAACGCCGGATGGCGTCACTCACCCGAATGGAAAACGCCCAGGAACTTTCGCGGGCCTTCCTTGTGATCGCCGGCGCTTTCTGGACAGGCTCGGTCATGGGCGCCGTTCTGGGGCAATTGGCCGCAGCCGTTCTGGGATGCGGCATCGCATTCCACTTCTACGCCAAGGAACGCGGCAAGGGCAAAGATCTACCCAGCCCCCTGTCCGTCTTTGCCCGAATCGGCCGCGTTCGCATGCGGGGTCGCTGGGGCTTGGGCGTACGCATGGGACTGGTTCGAAACATCGACGCCTATGCCGTCATGGTTTTGCCGTCCTTGATTCTAGGCCGTTATGGCTCTGCGCAATGGGTGACCTACCTGCGCATTGCGCAAAGGTTCGTCAATGTGCTCAAACTGTTCATGGCTGGTGTGGGCCGAACGGGATTCGTGGCCCTGAGTACGGCCGGTCAGGACCCCGACCCCCGGCGGCTTTACCGCGTCTATCGCCAAACCTCCCTAATCGGAGGAGCCTGTGTCATCGGCGTTTCGCTGATTTTGCTGCCTTTCCTGCCCGGGGTTTTGGAGCGTTTACTTACCCGGGTTTACCGG
>JARGOW010000308.1 GCA_029212955.1 Planctomycetota bacterium
CGGAGGTTTGGAGATCGGTCAAATCGTCGATCGCTGGGGCGGTGGGTTCAGATCTTGGCCTGTTCCGCCTCCACCAGGCGCTGGCAATCTATGCAGCATCGGGCGTGGGGAATGGCTGTGAGTCGGGTTCGGCGGATCCAATGATCACACTTCTGGCAGCGACCATAGCGCCCATCGGCAACCCGCTCCAGGGCTGCGAGCACTTCCCGCAGGGTATTTTCGTCCCGTTCCATCAGATCGAAGGAAAACTCGACGGCCAGGACCTCTTCACCCACATCCTCGTTGCTGGAGTCCCGGGCCCGGCGGCAGGCCTGTGCGGTCTCGCTCTCGAGCTCCTTGATATCGTCCGAAAGGTGCTGCAGGAGGTGCAACAGAAGCGCTTTGAACTTGGCCACATCGGCTGGGGTCATTTTTTTGGTCATGTCGATCTCCCTTTTTAGAGCCCTGGGGCTGGTTTGGTGGGCGCCTGCGCGCCCGAACGGGCCCCAATGTATTCCTTTCGCCCGGCCCCTGTTTCCCGGCCTAGACCCGGATCAAGGATTGGCTGGGGTCCAGGGACTTGCCATTCGCATCCTTGATCCACAGCCTAATGGGAGCGATCCCATCGCCCTCCATCATGACCTCCGGCTCCCCGCGATCCCGGCGCCGGCCCCGACCGGCCCCGTCCAACAAGCCCAAGCCAGCCCAGGACGAGGCTCTCCCGCCCGACCTGGACCTGGCCAAGCGGGAGTTCCTATCCGCCATGCGGGTGGAGGCGGGCCTGTCGGCGCGAACCCTCGAAGCCTATGGCCGAGATTTGCAACGCGGCCTGGGTTGGCTGGCGCGGGCTGGCCTCAAACGCCTGGCTGCGCTCCAACAGGAAGCGGTTCTCGACTACCTCAAGCACCGGCGGGACAAGGGCATGTCCGAGGCCACCTTGGCCCGGGAACTGGTCAGCCTCCGCATGCTCCTGCGGTATGCCCAAAGCGAGGGCTGGATCGAACAGAGCCCCATCGCCTTGATGCCCGCCCCGAAACGCCAGTCCCTGCTACCCAACGTGCTCAGTCCCGAAGAAGTGGAAAGGCTGCTCGAGGCTCCTGACCCCACCCAGTGGAGGGGTCAACGGGACAAAGCGCTCTTGGAAATCATCTATGCCACCGGGGCCCGGGTTTCCGAAGCGGTATCCCTAACCACCGACTCCCTGCAGCCCGAGCTCACCTCCTTGCGGCTCCACGGCAAGGGGGACAAAACGCGCATCGTTCCCCTTGGAGGCCCCGCTCGCCAGGCCCTCACCACCTGGCTGGAACAAGGCCGCAAGAAACAGTTGGCCGGCCGACAGAGCCCCCACGTATTCATTGGCCGAACACAAAAGCCGCTCACCCGGGGAACCGCATGGCGCATCGTGCGCGCCGCCGCCCTCACGGCTGGCCTCACCAACCACCTCTCCCCCCACACCCTGCGCCACTCCTTCGCCACCCACATGATCGAAAGTGGTGGTGACCTGCGATCGGTTCAGGAGATGCTCGGCCACGCATCGATCCGCACCACCGAAGTCTACACCCACCTGGATTCCGAACACGTGCGCTCCATCCACCGACTGTACCACCCACGGGGTTGAACCGCTGCGTGGCGAAAGCACCTCGAGAGGCACGGTCCCCCATGCTCCACATCGCTGGAGATACACTAGAGCCCATCCCGATTGCAGTAGGATCTATGGAGCGTAAGAAACGCCTTCGACAGAACCTCTCCCCTGCTCCTCAGAGGGTCCAATGCCAACCAAGGGGACGTCCGCATGAGTAGCGTGATCCATCCCTTTCGAATCAGTCCTTGGCCAGGTGGTCGTGGATCTGCCTTGCCAATTCGGGACTGATTCCTTCAACGGTGGCGAGCTCTTCCACGCTGGCTTGCCCCACACCTTTTGCGGATCCGAAGTGCACCAGCAGGATCTTGCGGCGCTTTGCGCCCACCCCAGGGATCGAATCTAGCCGGCTTTTAATGCGGCCGCGTTCCTTGCGGTGATAGGTGATGGCGAAGCGATGGGCTTCGTCGCGGATGCGTTCGAGCAGGTGGCGAGAGGCCGAGTGTTTGGCGAGTTCGATGGCGCTCTTTGCTCCAGGTATGAACACACGCTCCTCGGTGGCGGGCATGGACTGGCCCTTCACGATGCGTTTGGGCCTGGCCTTGGCCAATCCTATCATCTGCACGCCCCAGGCGGCGGCTTCGCTACGTGCTTCGAGCGCCTTATCCAATTGGGCCTGGCCACCGTCGATCACGATCAGGTCGGGCAAATCGCCTTCCTTGACCCCGCGCTTTAGACTTCGCAAAACCACCTCATGCATGGAAGCGAAGTCGTCTTGCCCCACCACATCTCGAATCTTGAAGCGCCTGTAACCGCTGCGATCCTCGTGCCCCCGCCGAAAGCGCACTCGACTGGCCACCACGTGGGTGCCCTGAAGATTGGAAATGTCGAAGCAGTCCATGATCTCTGTGCCAGGCTCCAAGTCCAGGGTGTCTATCAATTGCTCCAGCGCTGCCTCGTCCCCGGATGCTTGGGTTTCGAAATTGGAAAGGGTGGCCCGGGCGTTCTCTCCCGCCAGATCCAGCATCCGGGTGCGCGCTCCGCTCTGTGGCACGATCCAAGCGCAATCCTGACCGAGGGTTTCCGAAAGCAACTCCTCCTCGGCAGGGTTCCAGGGCAAGATCAATTCGGCGGGCAGACTGCGGCGGCCCCCCCCGTAGAGGGAAGTGATGGCCGAGTGCAGCAGCTCCTGTTCGGGCAATTCGGTCTCGAATCGGTGTGAGCGGCTTTCCGAAAGCCTCCCGTCCCGGAAACTAAGCCGGTGGATCACCGCACGCTGGCCGCGACGGGCCACAGCCAAAACGTCCCGGTCGATGCCGTCCTTGGGGCAAACCGCCTGGTTCTCCACCGTCCGTCGCAGGGCCATCAAGCGGTCGCGCCACTGGGCTGCACGTTCAAACTCCAACGCATCGGAGGCCGATTGCATGCGCGCGGACAAATCCGATTCCAATTCCCGGATATCCCCGCCCAGGATCCCCATGGCACGCTCCACCAACTGGGAGTATTCCTCGGCATCGATTTTGTTGACGCATGGGGCGCTGCACAAACCGATTTGATGCTTGATGCAGGGCCGCGAGCGGTGGTTCATCACCGAGTCGGGGCAATCGCGTAGGGGCACGACCCGATGGAGATCCTCGAGGGTCCGCCGGATGATACGCGAGGAGGCAAAGGGCCCAAAGTACCGGCTGCGGCCGGCGGGACGGTTTTCCTCAGGGCGGTGGGCTCGCACAAACTTGAAACGCGGAAAGTCCTCGTTTAAGTCGATGCGTAGCATCAGGAAGGACTTGTCGTCCTTGAGCCTAATATTGTGCTTGGGTTTGTACTGCTTGATCAGGCTGTCTTCGAGCAGCAAGGCTTCCGCCTCGGTGCGCGTGACGATGGTTTCCACCCGCTCCGCATCACGCTCCAGGAAAGCCACGTTCAGCCGCCCATCCGCCCCGGGGCGACGATAGGAGCGCAGCCGAGCCTTTAGATTGAGGGCCTTGCCGATGTACAAAACCTGATCGCTGCGATCCCGGAACAGATAGACCCCGGGCCGCTCGGGGACTTCATCCAGGGACCAGCGCACTTCGCTCATGGACGCATGGTAGGACCCACCGCCTGCGCCTGCCAGCCCCGAATGCATCCCCACAATAGAAGGGAGCCAGCAGCGCGCGGCTACTGGCTCCCCGTTTGATCTTGGCCACGGCGAATCCGGGCCCAACTGCCCTACTGGCAGAATTGAACCGAAACCGCGTTGGTCGTGTTCGAAGTGTTGGAGGGATTCATGTCCCGGTGCCAAAGCTGGAAGTTCCAGACCGACCCCGCGCTAAACACCTGGCCCTGGGGAAGGTTGTTGAAGTCCACGCCCAGTGACATGGTGCCACCCATTCCCGAGTACAGAATCGAGGAATTGAAGCGGTACAAGGGCGCACCCACACACAGGATGCCCTGGCTGGGAGCCGGGAGCGCGAGGGACCCCTGAGCGGGAGACATCAGGTAGTAGCCGAACACGTTGAGCGGAAGATCCGTGGAATTCAGTGTCAGGTCCTGGAGACTCACATCCGCGCTACCCATCACGTTGAGCTGTCCCACAAATCCGGTGGAGTTGGGCACGGCTGCGCAGTAGCTGGTAAAGCCGCAGTCGGGCATGCCCGTGGCATTCAACTGCGTGTCGATGGTCATGTTCAAGTCCACCTGCTCGATGGAACCGCTGATAAGCAAATTGGCCGTCGAGCCGGGGGGCAGTATGGTAGGCGCCGGGAAGGGCAGATCTGAAATCACAGTGCCAGGCAAGGGGTCCAATGTGGTCTGCTGGATGGTTTGATTGAATGTGATGTTCAGCGTGGGAGACCCACCCGTGTTCATGAGCAAGGAACCCACCACGGGGAGGACCCCATCAAACGGGCCCACGGGCGTGGGAGTGCCCTGGAAATCCACCACCATGGAAAAGGTCACAGGCACCAGGGCCGTCATGCCATAGCTACCCGCGCCGATGCCAGGAATCAGAATGCCGGGGACCGCGCCCCCAGACTGCTGCACTAGCAGGTCCGAAACGGACTGTCCAGCCAAAGGAAAGCTGACCGGGATTCCACCAAAGTAAAGGGAGTCAGGATTGACCGACCGGAAGGTGTTGAATAGCAAGTCCAGGGTCTGGGCGCTCGATGCGGAAGCCCCCCCCAAAAGATCCACGTCCAATTCATCCAAAGAAAAGGTAAGGCCCAACTCATCCACATCCAGATTGATGGAGCCCGTAGGCGTTCCCATGTGTATCAGGTCGCCACCCAATCCCAGGTCGATCGGGATATCATTGTTGCCGGAACCACCGAAGAGGCCAGGCAGGGTCTGGGTGCCCGTAGGATTGGTGATCGCGTCATAATCGCCCTTGAGCGAAGCGTCCATCGTCACACCGAAGGTGGCCTGCAGGGTGACCGAACTGGTGTTCTGGTCCAGGATGAAATCGAAGCTTTGGGCCTGCGCGCCAGTCGTTCCGATCGCGATGGCCGCAAGGAGTGATGCGCCACGCACAAATGCATTGGGGTAGGTTTTGGAGGATGCCATGGCACAAATCCTACCCGCCGGGCCCCTGCGCCGGCCGATCTTTTTGGCTTCGGACCCAGGGGGCACCCGAAAAGGCCCCCCGTCCCGAATCGAAACGCTGCTTCCAGAATCCACCGTGCCCCGAAGGGCCTGTGGAGCGGCTTCGAGGGAACCAATCGGTCCCCTGTCCACCCCGAGAAAACCGCT
>JARGOW010000309.1 GCA_029212955.1 Planctomycetota bacterium
GTGGGCGAGCAGATCGCTGGCCCCGAGGCGAATGTCGGAGTCATCGTCGGCGATGAGGATGCGGCGGGGGGTGTACATGGCGGTCTGGTGGGGCGGTCGGGCCCCGGCGAGTGAGTGAAGAGCAAAGATCGTGCCGGGGTGGAGAAATGGGGTCGGAGGATAGGGCGCGGTTGTAAGTGGTTGCCTGGAAAAGGGGTATGGGAGGGGTTTGCGGGGGGGCTCGGTGTCCGGGGAAGCGCCGGACCGGCAGCGCTGCCAGTGTGGCAGCAGGTTTCAGGGCCCGATGGGCCGGCTGTCAGGTTGGCAGGTGGAGCCGGGCTCACTGTCGCTAGCTGGGCTCGGGATTGCCGAGGTGGCCGCCCATACCGAGCCCAGGCCTGGCGACAGTGTGCCTGGCTCCGTATCCACTCCTGCCAACCGGGCCCCCACGGGTGGTAGCCCGGACCACCAAAATGGCGGGGGAGGCCCCCTTCTACCCCCTCGGGACCCAGCCAAAGCCCTGCACAGGCTATCGGAGTGGGGAATTGTGGGGTGACGGGGCAGGCGGTGGGGACCCCGATGTACGGAGCCAGGCACGCTTCCGCCACGATCCGCGTCGCCGGTGGCGAAAACGAGCCAGGCACCGAACATCGCCTTGGGGCGTGTGGGTCCAGCGCTGATTCAAGGGTGGCGGGCGCAAGTTCAGGGTTGGAAACGGATGCAGAGCTCCGAACATCCCTTGGAGATCGGGTGCCCGCGCTCGGTATCTTGGGCCCATGCCCAGCCAGACCTTTCCCGTGTTCGATGCCCATGTGGACTCCATTCAGCGTGCCCTAGACCTGGGTCACGATCTGGGGGTCGAAGGCCCCGGCCACCTGGACCTGGTGCGTGGAGCCCGCGGCGGCTTGGCCGCCGTGGTCTTGACCGCCTGGGTGGATCCGTCCTTTATCGACGGTCCCGACGGGGGCGCGACGGGACGGGCCCAACGATTGATTGGATCCTTGGGCGAGTTGATTCAAAAGCACCCGGACCAGGTCGCGTGGGTCGGCAACGGCGACGACTTGGATCGCGTGCGCGGCGCCGGTCGCATCGCCGCCATCTCCGGGATCGAGGGCGGTCACGCCCTGGCCGACAGCATCGACGAACTCGATCGTTTCTTCGAAAGTGGCGTGCGCATGTTGACCCTGGTTTGGAACAACCACCTGAGTTGGATTCGTTCCTGCCAGGCGTTGACGGGGGAGGCAATCCCCGAAGGGCTTTCCGCACTCGGCCGCCAAATGGTGAGGCGCATGAACGAGCTCGGAATCGTGGTCGATGTGTCCCACGCGGCCGAATCTTCCTTGATGGATGTGCTCGAAGTTTCCACGCAACCGATCGTGGCCAGCCACTCGGGCTGCTTGGCATTGAACGATCATCCGCGCAACATGTCCGACGACGGATTGCGCGCATTGGCTGCAGCTGGCGGAGTTTTGGGCGTGGTTTTTTGCACGCCGTTTCTCAGCAAGGAAGCGCGCAAGGAAGAGGCCGCCGTGCGCCTGACCCCCGAATACAAGGCGCTCAAAGGCCAGGACGAAACGGACTTGCACACCCAGCAATCGGCCATGGTCCAGGAACGGTGCAGTCCTTTCCCTTTGCAGCCCGTGGTCGACCATGTGATGCACGCGATTCAAGTCATGGGCATCGATCACGTGGGGCTTGGATCCGACTATGACGGCATCCAACGCACGCCAGCGGATCTCAAGGACGCATCCTGTTACGGTCGATTGGGCGAAGCCCTACTCGCAGCGGGATTGACCGAGGATCAGGTGCAAAAGGTGTTTTACGGCAATATGGAGCGCGTCTTCCGCCGGGCGACGGGGCCGGGAACCCGCGCTAGTGAATCATCTGCTTCCAGCTAATGGATGCGGGGTCAGACCCCTGCGGTAAATGCAGGGGGCTGAGCGTGCGTCCTGTGGGCTTGGCCGCAATGCCAATTCTCCAGCGGTGTCATTCGGCTGAACTTTGCGCCTTGGAAAACGCGGTTTGCAGCTCCTTCGCCCAGAATTCGTAGTCCGCTTCGGGGGCGCTTGGGTCCCGTGAAACGAAGGACAAACTGTACAGCTGACCGTTCTGGTGCATGGCGAGGGTGACGCCGCGTTCCCAAGGATTGCGCTCGTGCGCTTGCATTTCCCAGCGGTTGAGCCACGCCTCGGGACCCAGTTGTTCCGCGGACAAAGCCATGTTCGAGCCGCGGGATTCCCCACTCAGCAGTGCATGGATCTCCGCTTCGGGCATGTCGGGTGCAATCTCCCTTCGATCCCGTTGGAACAGGCGGGTCCAGTTCTCCTGGGTCTGGCCCCGGGGCGCGCGGCTGGAAAAGGAACGCATCGCGGCGTCATTCCAATGGAGAATGGGCCAATGGCCGACAGAAGCAGGCGCATCCAGTAAATCGACGGTTACGAAGGTGGGTTCGGTGTTGATGACTTCCGGTCCTCCCGTGCCTGCCCGAATCGTGTAGCTCCAGGGGTATTGGTGCTTGGATCGGACGGCGTCGATGCGGTAGGTGACGTCGGCTTGCACATCGAATGTTGCGTCCGCGGTGGACTTGGAATAATCCAAATCCCGGCCGATGACGCCCTCGGCTTCGATGCGCAGGGTGTGCGGTCCGGGGAGCAATCGAACCTGGCTGTGGGGTTCGATCGCTTTTCCGTCGACCTGGGTGATGACGATGAACTCCGGGTATTCAGGGGGCGTTTGCTGGGTGGCAAGAGCGCTCAAAACTCCCATGTTGGCCATGCCGATCACCATGCCCACTTCGGAATCCGGCCGCTTGGGGCCCTCGTGGTTTTGATAGGGCGTGATGCATGCGGCCAGGAGCAACATGGAGGCTGCGGCTGCGAGTGTGTTCTTATGAAAATAGTGCATAGCGATGGACCCGTATAAAAAGGAAAGGTGCAAGCTGTCGGGTAAACGACAGCTTACACCCTTGAGGAAACTCGGTAGTGCCTACGAGATGAAGTGGAAGCTAAACGGGTAGGGGTAGGTCTCCCCGTCGAAGGCTTTGATGCCTGCGATGAAGGTCAGGACCATGGAGCCGATTCCAACGACCCACAGCATGGGGATTCCGATGATGACGAAGACCAAGGGGATGCAGATCACGTAGGCGATGATGACCGTGAGCTGGAAATTCAGCGCGGCGATCGCTTGGCGCTTCGCAAAGTAGGAGTCGCTGCCCTTGGCCATCATGACAATGATGGGCCCCAACAGGTTGAACAGGGGGATGGGCAGGAGGGTGGAGAGGTGGGCGATACAGCCCCAAAGCCGGTCGTCGGAGTCTTGGGCTTCGGGAGTGGTGTCGGGGTAGTCATTCATGGCAATCGTCATACGTCGTCGCGGTCGCTTGTATTCTAGCAGGGGAGATTCGGAGAGCGATGGGCAGGTGGGGACGCTATTCCAGTTAATGATTGGGATTTTGAGTGCAACGATTGCGGCTGGAGCCGGTCTTTATGGCGAAAAGTGCGGAAATCCCAGGGGGGACCGCCTTGAAGGACTGCTGGAGCATCGTGCGCCGGGAGTCAGGTCATGAAAACAATTGGAACCCAAGGGGAAACCATGCGCCAGAATTTTGCAGATATCGACGACACCCACTCCCTCGTGAGCATTCCGCCGGGCCAATATCCATGCATTTTGGTGGACGCGCGGTTGCACGTGTCCCGGGATGGCAGCCCGCGCTGGGGTGTTCACTGGAAAGTCCTGTCGGGCATCCTGGCGGGGAAAACCGCGGCCTGGGACAACTTGAATTGGTCCGAGCGGGGGCTGCCCAGGGTCAAGCAGGTGCTCAAGCTGCTGGGGTTCGATGTGTCGGGGGTTTTGGAGCTGGAGCCCTCGGATCTATTGGGGTGCAAGGCCCTGGTTCAGGTCGCCAAGGAGGCCTACGAGGATGAGCTCACCGGCCAGCGAATCGAACGGTTGAGCGTGCCCTACAACGGCTACGAAGCGCTGGAGGAGGACCCGGGAGGCGCGCCGGAATGGCACGGGGAAGGGGCCCGGGATCAGGGAGATGGGGACGGAATGGACCCCGAAAGTGCGGCGGCGGAGGACCCGGATGGGGAGGAGGGCATGCCTTTCTAATGCGGACCGCTATTGTGATGTTAAAGGCTGTTGACCTCGGCGGGCGAGCAAGGGAGGCTGGTGCCCATGGACGACGTGAATCAACAGGACCAAGCCCTGATCGAGGCGGCCCGGGCCGTGCGATCCAAGGCCTACAAGCCCTACTCGGGTTTCGCCGTTGGGGCTGCGCTGCGCGGCAAGGATGGTTCTATCCACGTGGGTTGCAATGTGGAAAACGCCAGCTTCGGTTTAACCCTTTGCGCCGAACGCAATGCGTTGGTGAGTGCGGTGGCCGCCGGGGTGCGGGACTTTGAAGCGGTGGCGATTGCAGCCTCAGGGGGCGAACCCCTGGCTTGGCCCTGCGGGGCTTGCCGTCAGGTGTTGGCTGAGTTTGGTATGGACTGGACGGTGTACGTGGTCGGTGAGGGCGATTCCGTTTTGCGCGGTACTCTTCGCGAGCTACTTCCCCACAACTTTGTGCTTCCCGGCGGTCCCCACGACCACCCAGCAGGGGACGCCTAAACCCATGGCCAAGAAAGGAAACGCGAAGTCGGACAAGGTGCTGGCCAAGCGCATGGAAGAACTGCGCGTGTGGATCCACGCCGCCAACGCCGCGTACTACGGTGGTTCCGATTCGGGGGTGAGCGACGCGGAATACGACCGCTGGCTCGTGGAGCTGACCGCCATCGAGCGCGACCATCCCGATTGGATTACGCCCGACAGCCCTACCCAGCGGGTGGGTGCGCCCTTGGAGGAAGGTTCCAGCTTCGACAAGGTGGAGCACGCCGTTCCCATGCTCTCTATCGAGAGCCTGTTCGCCGAAGAGGATGTGCGCGATTTCGAGGAGAAAATCGAGCGTTTCCTCGGCGTGGACGACAACCGCAAATTGAGCTGGAGCGTGGAGCCCAAGTTCGATGGCGTCAGCGCATCGTTGACCTACGAGAAGGGCGTTTTTGTCCGCGGGATCACCCGCGGCAACGGAAAGGTCGGGGAGGACATCACCGCCAACCTGAGGACGATTCGAAATCTGCCCCTGCGTTTGAAGGATGGCAAGTTTCCGATCCCCGACCTGCTGGAAGTGCGCGGCGAGGTCTTGATCTCCCCGGTGCGCTTCAACGAATTCAACAAGGAGCGCGTGGCGCGGGATCTGCCCCTGCTGGCCAATGCTCGAAATGCCACGGCGGGTGCCCTGCGGCGCAATGATCCCGCGGAA
>JARGOW010000310.1 GCA_029212955.1 Planctomycetota bacterium
AAATCCATGGCGCGCGTATTCCGCAGACCTTGGATTCGAGTGACGAAGTCTTCGAAGGGAATCGTCTCCTGGTCGCGGGAGTCTCGGCGGCGGATGGTCACGGTGCCTTCTTCAGCTTCGCGTTCTCCAACGATCAACATGAACGGGATCTGGGCCTTCTGGGCCGTTTTGATTTTCTTGTTCATGTGACCGGCATCGAGCATGGACTCGACCCGGTAGCGATCCCCACGCAATCGGTCCACCAGGGTCCGGGCGTAAGGCGCATGCTCTTCACGGATCGGAATCACCGCCACTTGCTTAGGCGAGCACCACAGGGGGAAGCGTCCCCCGAAGTGTTCGATCAAGACGCCAGCAAAGCGCTCCAGGGATCCTAGGATCGCACGGTGCACCATGATCGGCCGTTCGGGTTGACCCTCGGGGTTGGTGTAGGTCATATCGAAGCGCTCGGGCCGGTTGAAGTCGCACTGGATCGTGCTGTTCTGCCATTCGCGCCCCAGGGCATCCTTGATCTTGTAGTCGATCTTGGGTCCGTAGAAGGCGCCGCCGCCCTCGTCCAACTCCAATTTCAAACCGATCGAGTCCGCCGCGTCCTGTAGGGCCTGGGTCGCTTGATCCCAGATTTCCTTGCCACCGATGGTCTTTTCCTTGGGCTGGGTGGCCAGGTAGGCCGTGTACTCAAAGCCAAAGGTCTTCATGAAGAAGTCCACCATGCGGCAGACACCCGCGATCTCCTCCGCCAGCTGATCCGCCGTGCAGAAGATGTGAGCATCATCCTGGGTGAAGCCACGCACGCGCAACATACCGTGCACCACACCGCTTCGCTCGTAGCGATACACGGTGCCCAGCTCGGCCCAGCGCAGGGGCAACTCCCGATAGGAGCGTCCCCGGTTCTTGTAAACCAGCACGTGGCCCGGACAGTTCATGGGCTTGACCCGGTAGGGCAAAGCATCCAAGTCCATGGGGGCATACATCATTTCCCCATAGTTCTCCAAGTGCCCGGAAACGGCGAACAACTCCTCACGCGAAACGTGCGGGGTGTAAACCGGCTCATAACCGCTCTTGTCGTGCTGCTCCCACCAGAGTTCTTCCAGGCAACGCCGCACAATACTCAGGTTCGGATGCCAAAAAACGAATCCGGCTCCGGCCTCGGGGTGGGTGCTGAAGAGATCCAGCTCCGAAGCCAAGCGGCGGTGGTCCCGGCGCTTCACCTCATCGAGCCACACCAGGTGAGCGTCGAGCTCTTCCTTGGTCCAGAAAGCGGTGCCGTAGATGCGTTGCATCATCGGGTTCTTTTCATCTCCACGCCAGTAGGCGCCCGCCAAGCTGAGCAGTTTGAAGGCGAAGGGGATTTTGAAGGAATCGATATGCGGCCCCTCACAGAGGTCGCCCCACTCCTTGCCCTCGGGTCCATGGAAGTAGAAGGTGAGTTCCTCCCCCTCCGGGATCAATCCTACGGCTTCCACCTTGTAGCTCTGATCCTGGCCCTGCAGCAGGCTGGTGGCCTCCTCTCGAGTTTTGACCTCGCGACGAATCTCCGGCGACTTCTTGGCCAACCGGCGCATCTCTTTTTCGATGCGCGACAGGTCCTTTTCGGTCAACGGCTCCGGGCTGTCGAAGTCATAATAAAACCCATGCTCGATGCTGGGTCCAAATCCGAAGCGAACTCCGGGGTGCAGATTTTGCACCGCCGAGGCCATCAGGTGTGCCACCGAATGCCTCAACGTGGAAAGGGGGAAAGGCCCTTCCGAAGCCCCTGCGTCCTGCGCGGGGGCGATATCTTGATCCGCCATTGCGGGTCTCCAGCGGGATATTGAACCGCGACCTCCCCACCTGGGACGCCGCAGCGCTGCCGGCTCCCGATGCCATCAGCCCGGGAATTGTGGTGCAAAGCCCCACTTCCCGCAACCGTCAAACGACCCCAGAATCGGCGATTCCTCGATTCGAGCTCAGATTCGTATGGCCGATTCTCCCCGTCTACCGGATCAAGCCAAGGGGGCCTGAAATGGACCGACCCCGAAGTTATTCGGTCTACACCAACCAGCGTTTCACTTCGAACTCCAACTCTACGCCGGACTTTTGGGCCACGCGGTCGCGCACTTCGTCCATGAGTTGGTACACGTCCGAGGCCGTGGCTCCGCCGTTGTTGATGATGAAGTTGGCATGTTTTTGGCTGACCTGGGCGGCTCCGATGGTGAGACCCTTGAGGCCCATTTGATCGACCAGGGCTCCGGCGCTGCGGCCTTCCGACTTTTCCTTGTCGGGGTTTTTGAAGATGCAACCGGCGGAGGATTCGGTGACCGGTTGCACGTCGCGCTTATGGCGCAGGTACTCGGCGATTTGTTCCTGGACCACGAGTCGGGGTCTGGGCTCCAAACGCCAAACAGCGCCGACCACCAGCGAACCATGCACGCCGCCGTTGCGGTAGGTGGGGTTGGCCTCTTCCCGGGTCAGGGTTTGAAATTCACCCCCGTGATTGATGACCTGCACGTACTCCGCGTGATCCCAAAGGTCGCCCCAGGTTCCGCCCGCATTCATGGCGATTCCACCGCCCACTTGGCCGGGTACACCGGCCAGTCCTTCCAAACCGGACAATCCCAGGTCGCGGGCAGCGCGCATGAGTGCGGGCAGGGTCGTGCCCGCCCAGGCGATCAAGCGCGGATCCTGTTCGACCGGAGGCATGGCCGTGCGAGCGTCGGGCTCATCCTCCTCGAGCGGTGAGTCATTTTCCGTGCCGGGCAGGGGCCGGAAGATGCGCCGCATCTGCGTGGTGCAAATTACCACCCCTTCCCACACGCCATCGGCGGGGATGATATTGGCCCCACCGCCCAGGTAACGGATCGGGAGATCCCGCTCGCGCGCGGCCAGGTAGGCCTCGCGCAATTCCTCGGGGGTGGTGGGCTCGAGCAGCCAGCGGGCTTGACCGCCCACCCGCATGGTGTTGCGGTCCGCCAGGTTTACGTGCTCAAGAGCAACGCAGGGCCAGTTCGTTTCGCAACTCATCTTTGATTCCATCGATGTCTCCCGCGCCCAGGATCAGGGCTCCACAAACGCCAGTGAGCCCGTGGGCGAATGTGACAACACTCTGGGCCAAATCCCCACCGCGGACAGCCGGGACTCCAGCTGCGATCAGCGCATCCACAAGGTCGCCGGCTCCCGCGCCCGTGTTGTCGATGTGGGTGCGAGCCCCATACACGTCCGCGACCACGACCCGGGCCGCCCCGTTCAGTGCATCCGCAAAATCGTGCAAGAAGCGCGCGGTGCGACTGTGCTGGTGGGGTTGGAACAATACGTGGATCGGTTTGCCTGGCATGGTCCGACGGGCCGTGTCCAGGGTCACTCGAACCTCGGTGGGGTGATGCGCGTAGTCGTGCACGACCTCCACGCCTCCGGGGGTCCCCCAGGACTCGAAGCGCCGCACGGTTCCGGTGAACGCCTGCACTCCGCGGGAAGCCACCTCGGCGGCCTGCTCCATGTCCAAACCCTTGCGCTGGGCAAGCCCCATGGCCAAGGCCAAAGCACCCGCCGCATTCTCCACATTGAAGTTGCCCGGCACGGCGAGCTGTACACGCTTGAGGTTCCAACCGGGGCCTTTCAAACTGAAAGTGCTATGCCCCCGGCGCTGATTGTGGGTTTCGACCTGGAGTTCGCGTCCAAGCTTCCAAACTTCACAGGAGGCCGATTCGGCGACCACGTCGGGAACCTGACCGCCCACCACCAGGAGCCCTTCGCTGGAAACCTGGCTGGCGAAACAGGCAAACGCCTTGTGGATCGCGGCCAAATCCCCGTAATAATCCAAGTGATCGGCTTCCACGTTGGTGATCACCGCCCCGCTGGGATCCAGGCGCAGGAATGTGCGATCGTATTCGCACGCCTCGAGCACCAGGGAACCCGAGCCCTCGGGAGCCACCGCGTTGATGCGAAGTTGACTGTGCAGTCCTCCGACCAGGACTCCGGTCCGGGTTTGCGGATCCGAGTCGGCCAGCAAGCGGTCGATGCCGGACATGGCGTGGTGCAACATCCAGGAGCTGGTGGTTTTCCCGTGGGTACCCGCCACTCCCAGAACGGAAAAGCGCCGGCTCATCCAACCCAACACCTCCGCATACTTCATGATCGGCAGGCCCCTTTCCCGGGCCCGCACCACCTGGGGATCATCGTCCCCCACGGCGGCGCTCCGGATCACGAGCTGGGTTCCTTCCGGCAATGTCGCCACGTTGGAGGCCCCATAGACAATGGCGAAACCAGCGTCCTCGAGCGGCTTGGAAAAGGCGGAGGCTTCCCGGTCGTATCCGGTGAGCGTGTGGCCCAGGGCATCGAGCAGTCGTGCCGCACCGGAAACACCGGCACCGCCCACACCCAGCAGGTGAATTTTCCTGGGGGTATCGAGCAGGGAAGATTGGCCCCTGGGAATGTCCACCCGAGGTAGCTTTGAGAGAGTCGGAGAGTTGATCACAGATCTATTAGGGCCTTTTCGGCGGCCCCGGAGAAGCATCCTTTGCATCAGGGAAGCATCGGTTCCCGTAGCCAAGATATCGGGGGCCATTCATACCCGAAGGGTCCGGTCGGGTGACCCCTTTCCCCGGGAATTCACGCTACACGGCAGCGCGCAATGCACGCCACAATTCGGAGGCCCCATTGGATTGAAAGCCAGCCAGGGATGTGCGCATGGATGCCAGCTCCCGGGTGTCGATCGCCATGCGAGCCAACTTTCCGGCCAACTCCCCGTCCAGGGTGGCTTCCGGAACGATTTGCACCCCCGAACCCAGCAATCGCGCGTTGTGGGCCTGGTGCTCGTCGGCGTGATGCGGGTAGGGAACCACCCAAGCGGGCACACCCATCACAGCCACCTCCGCCAGGGTGGACGCGCCCCCCCGTCCCAAAATGAACTCGGCCCCCGCCAGCACCCGGTGCATGTCGTAGGGCTGGTTTACTTCCGGCGGAATAATATCCAGCAGGCCATCGATCGCTCGCGGCTCGCAGTCGACGCTGCCCCGGTAGTCGGGCAGTGCTGCACCGCTGCGCGTGGGCAGCAGGGCTAAGAAGTAGCGCGCCATCGCCAGGCAATCCTGCTCGGTCTGACCCAGCTGGTGTGCCACGCCGCTATCACCGGTATGCATGGCCGCGTTACCCAGAGCCTCGGGGGTCGTCTCGATACCGAGGGCCGCCTTCACCAGGGGAGGCCCGGCGGTAAACAGGGTGGCGCCGGCCGACATGATAATCAGGTCTGCGAACATGCCGGTCAGGGCCCCATGCCCCGCGGATGTCCCCAGCACGAGGG
>JARGOW010000311.1:0-381 GCA_029212955.1 Planctomycetota bacterium
TCGTTCTGATTTGGGCCCTGTGGATATTCCAACGGGCCATTCGGGCTTCCAGGTTGGCCGGGGAAGCCCGATGAAGTTCTAGTTCTTGGTGAGTTCGACCATGTCGAAGTCGGTGGCCGAATTCGCGGTGCTCCAGGTCATTCGCATGCGAATGGTGAGCGGGCTGCCCAGCAGTCTGGGGTTCACGGCATTGGACTGGAAGGAAACCGTTGCCGTTTCAAAGGTTCCGGGAACGGGGGTGACCCCATTGGCAGAAGTGGCGACCACGGTGTTGCCGGCCAAAATCTGCATTTCATAGCCGCCGAAGGCCGTCGTTCCCCTCGGGTTTGTGGCTGCGCGATGCCCGATGGCCATGGAAAGATCGTAGGTCTTGTTGAATTC
>JARGOW010000311.1:391-5269 GCA_029212955.1 Planctomycetota bacterium
AGCCCAGGGAGGGGTCGCCGCCCGTGTTTTCCAGGGAAAGGATCTCGTCCCCATCCGCTCCGGTCGGTGAGCCCGCACCCGCAGCGCCCGAATAGGTTTGGTCATCCGGGTTCGTGACGAACGGCAGGATGTGGGGCATGTTGGGGTAGACCCAATCCGGAATGGGTTGGGTGGAGATGACTCCGTCCGCCAATCCCAGGGACTCAAAACTCTGGGTTTGCACCGAGATGGTTGTTTGGGGCGCCGGGAGAAATCCACCGCTCAGGACGGGGAGCAAGGCGTTGTGGAAGACCTGGGCAACCTTTTGTTGGCCCAATTGGTTGGGGTGGACCCCGTCGCCGAGCATATCCGTGTTTGGGTCCAAGGCTCCGTGCACGTCGACAAAGGTCACGGGCGACAGGGGGCTAGACCATGTGGGAACTTGGGTGGAGATGAGGCTGTTCAGCGAGCTCACGTAGCCGGCGTTGTTGTGATACCAGGTTCCCGGGCCGATGGGGGGAATGGAAGCGATGAAGAACACGGTGGCCGGCGCTTGACTGCGAACCGATTGCACAATTTTCTTTAGGTTGATGATCGCGTCGTTTACGCCCACCGATCCACGCTGGCCCACATCGTTGGTACCCAGCAGAACCAAGCAAACATCGGGAACCTCGGAAGCTACGGCGGCGGGCAGCAGGGGAAGAACCTGGTCGGTTCGATAGCCGCTGTAGCCCTGGTGATCCCGGTCGAAGTACGTGTAATAGCGGTTGAAGAGATTGAGGTCGGGAATGGTCGTTCCGTTTTCCCCTTCCACGGTGAAACGTGTGCCCACGAATTGGACCAGATTGCCCTGGCGCAAGAGGCTGAACCAAAGCGGGTAGCGGAAGGATGTATAGCCCTGGACTCCGTGGGTGTTGGAGTCGCCGATGCACATCACGCGGGTCTTGATGGCGCGCGCATAGGGGCTCGCTGCCTGCCGAGAGCCGGCGGACCGGATCGACGAAATCTGTTGGAGGCTTGCGGCCGAGGCGGTCGAAAGGGTCCCCAATAGGCCCAGACAAAGCGCAAGGGCGGTGGTGCGGAGGGGGAATTTCATGGTGAATGTAGGGGGCGAGCTGGGCGGGGCAGGGGCACGCTCTGGTATGTAAATAGTAAGCCCTTGGGGCTGAAAGCGCCTGTAATTGTGTATCACCCGACCCCTTACATCCCTTCTGAAGGCCTTTTAATGGTGATGTGGCCAGGAATGGGATGCCCCGACCCTATTCTGGGTCAGGGCCTTTTGGCGTACGGCGGCCACGCTGGCCCGCCGTTGGAGGGCCAATACGGCCTATGCGAAAGCTTTTTTGAAGCGCAGGCAATGCCGCTCCAGCAGGTTCCAGCTCAGTAGGGCCGCCGCGATAGAGACGGCGCTGGCCAGTGCCACAAAGATCAGTTGCGCTGGAACTTGGGAACCAAACATCTCCCCGCCGGGGGGATAGTAGTGACGCACCAGCGCATCAGCCGGGCCATGCCACAGGTACAGGGCGTAGCTGTATTTGCCCAAGAAGCGCATGGGAGACAGGCAGAAAAGACGTTTGAGCCAGGTGCCATCGGGGCCCGTGACGCACAACCAAACCAATGCGCCGGAGGCCAGCGCAATTCCGGAGAAGCGCAGGGTCTGGATGGGAGTTTCCTGCCAGCCCTCATGACGCTGTAGGGTCAGGTAGGCCACGATCAGAAGGCCCAGGGCCCCCGCGCCCACGATCCACCGGCGCGCACTCAAGCTCTCACGCCACTTGGATTGGAAGATCAAGGCCAATAGGGATCCGAGCACCAAGCCGTCCATGCGGGTGGGCGTCAGCACGAAGCGCGTCACCCAATTCACATCGGGATCGAGGGCCATCCACCAGCGCAGGGCGAGGGCTCCAGCAAAAAGCGCAGCGCACAGGGCGTACAAACCACGGCGGCTGCAAAGCCAGATCACAGCGGGCCAGACCATGTAGAATTGCTCTTCGATGGCCAGGGACCAGAACACGTTGGGGATCAACTGGTCGTACCATTCCCCACGCCAAGCGATTCGGAAGTTGCTCAGATAGGTCCAATGCCAGATCGAGTCGGGTTTGGAGTCGGCTAGGTAGGCATCGATAGGAGCCGAACCCAGGGTGGGCAACAGCAGAAAGAAGATCGCTAGCAGCAGGTAGTAGGCCGGGAAAATTCGCAGTACCCGGCGCATGTAGAAGTTGCGGAAGAAATGCTCTCGTCCCCGGGCCCGCCAGAGAATACCGGTGATGAGAAACCCGGAGAGCACAAAGAACAGGTCCACACCCATCCAACACCGATTGGCCAACCCGAACACCACATCGTCCAGCAGGCCGGTTCCGCGGTCATTGACAGGGAAGAAGTGCTGCACCATGACCAAGACAATGGCCAGGCCCCGAATGCCATCCAGGGCGGGCATGTGGTTGGCGTGCTGGTCGGATGGATTTTGGGGTTCGGTCACGGCAGACGTGGGGCGCAAGGTATGGCGAATCGAAGGCAGGGATTCGCACGAGGCTCATGGGATGGGCGATTCTATGGCAAAGGCCGGTCGACGGGCGACCGGCCTTTGGAAATGCATCATTGGCGGATGCCAGGTCCCGCGTGTATGCGGAGCTTGGGATCCTGCCAGGGGAACCTAGGACCAGGAAAGATCGTGGTTCTTGAGGGGTAGGCTGCGAATGCGTTTGCCAGTGGCTTGGAAAATAGCTTCGCAGATGGCCGGGGCCATGGGCGGAACTCCAGGTTCACCGACGCCTCCTAGGGGTCCATCCGAGGGTGCGATGTGCACATGGATTTCGGTGGGAGTGTCCGACATGCGAGCCACCTGGTAGGTGTCGAAATTGCCCTGCTCGATGACGCCATCTTTCGCGGTGATTTCGCCATATTTGGCTAGGCTCACCCCGAAAATGACCGATCCTTCCATTTGGGCACGTACGCGGTCAGGGCTGACCGCTAGGCCACAGTCGATGGCGATATCCACGCGGTCGATCGTGAGGCGACCGGCTTTTGAAACGGTGACCTCGGCCACGACAGCCACGGCCGAACCAAAACCTTCGGAAGAGGCCAGACCGCGGCCACGACCGCTGCCCAGTTTCTCACCCCAAGTAGATTTTGACACGCAGAGAGCGGTGGTTCGAGCCAGCCGATCTTCGGGATCCCCGATCAAATCCTGAAGGTACTGGGCAGGGTCGGCGCCGGCAGCTTCGGCCAATTCGTTCACAAAGGAACTGACAGCGAACACGTGGTACACGTGGGCCACCGATCGCAGCCAGCCGATGCGCACATGGGCTTCGGCCTTGCCGGCTTCGAAGCGCTTGTTCGCCACGGGGAAGGGCAAGTTCGTAAAGCCCATACCCCATTCCATTCCACTCCCCTGATTGGCGGAAGGGTTGAAGGTGGACATGATCGTAGGGAAGGCCGTGCGGCCCAACCAAGCTTGGGGCTTGCCCGAGGCGTCCACGCCCGCTTCCAAATGCATGGAAGCCACGGAGTGGAAGTAGTCATGCTTGATGTCGTCCTCGCGGGTCCAGATCACTTGGACGGGCGCCTTCAATTCCCGGCTGAGCAGGGCCGCTTCCGCGCAGTAGTCCGGCTTGGACTTGCGACCGAATCCTCCGCCCAGGAGTGTGACGTTGCAAGTGACCTGTTCGGGCGTAAGGCCCAAGGCCCCGCCCACAGTTTCCATAACCGCCTGGGGGTTTTGGGTGGGAGCCCATAGTTCGCAGCCATCCTCGGTGGTGTGAGCCACGGCGCAGGGCGGTTCCATGGGGGCGTGGGCCAGGTGGGGCAGGTAGTAGTCCGCCTTGAATGTCTTGGCCGCATCCTTCATCGCTTGGTCCACATCACCGACCTCCTCACCGATGATTTGGCCGGGTTGGTTGACGGCCGCATTCAAGTCTTCCCGGTAGGTGTCCGAGTTGTAGGTCGCGTTGGGGCCTGGTTCCCAGTCGACAACCAGGGCGTTGCGGCCGGCCATGGCCGCATGGGTGCTATTGGCGATGACCGCCAAACCGCCCAGGGCGTTGAAGTAGAAGGGTTTGCCACCAATGGCCATTTCCACCACCTGTTCCACACCCGGAATGGCGAGGGCTGCCTTGGCGTCGTAGGACTTCCATTTGCCGCCGAGGACGGGACAGTGCGCGATGACCGCATACTTCATTCCGTCCAGTTTCACGTCCAGGCCGAATTTGGCCTGGCCCACGGTAAAGTCGTGCAGATCCACGACCTGGTGATCCTTGCCCACATAGCGCCACTCTTCGGGGGATTTGTACGAGAGTTCCCGGCGCTTGGGCTTCTTTTGCTCTGCGGCCTTGGCCACCAATTCTCCGAATCCAAGGGTGCGACCGTCGGTGTGGTGGACCGCGTTCCGTTTGGTGGAAACCTCTTCCACCGGAACGGACCAGGTTTCAGCAGCTGCCATTTCGAGCATGCGTCGGGCCGTGGCACCGATTCTACGCATGCGCTTGTAGAAGCCCCGGATGCTCTTGGAGCCATCCGTGTTTTGGCTACCCAGTCGCGGGTCTCCAATGGCCTGCACGATATGGACCTTGTCCAGTGTGGCGTCCAGCTCATCGGCGAGCACCAGGGGCAGCACCGTTCGAATGCCCGTGCCCATTTCGGAACGGGAAGCCAGAATGGTGAGCATGTACAGGTCGAGCTCGAAGGGAGCATCTTGCATGGCGCGACCGGCGAAGATGTCTTCGGTGCTCAGGCCCGCGGCCAATACCAAACCGCCGCCGGCCAAGAGGCCTTGTAAGAAAGTGCGCCGCGTGCTTTGAAGGGTGGATTGATCGGACATTATTTCATCTCCTTGGCAGCCTGGTGAATGGCGGCGCGGATGCGCGGATAGGTTCCGCAGCGGCAGATGTTTCCATCCATGGC
>JARGOW010000312.1:0-3579 GCA_029212955.1 Planctomycetota bacterium
AGCCCGTCCAGGGCGCCTGATCCCGGAGTCCGCCATGGTCACATACCACCCAGTTCCTGAGGAACGGGTCGGACTGGAGTTTGATGAATTCTTGTGCCTCCTCTACCCGGGGGTGTCCAAGGGTTTCATGCGCCGTGCGATCCGCGAAGGAAACATAGAAATCGTGGGCCGAGAGCCCAGGGAAACGAGACGCCTGCGCATGCAAGACGTCATCGCCGTTCACTTGGAGGAATCCGAATTCCCCCAACGCGTGAAGGGCACGTTGAACACCAAGCTCCAAATCCTGTTCGAAGATGACAACGTCATGGTCATCAACAAGCCCGCTGGCATCGCGGTCGAACCGGAGAGATGGAAAAAGGAGGCCCCGTGCATCACGGGCATGCTGCTCGATTGGGCTGAGGCCCAGGTCGAAGCCGGTGAAGAAGCCGTCAGGCCGCGCCTGGTCCATCGAATCGACAAGGACACCAGCGGCGCCCTACTGGTGGCCAAGAACCTGGAATCCGAGCGTGAACTGCGCAAGGGTTTTGAAGGCAAGACCATCGAAAAGCACTATCTGGCCTTGGTGGAAGGGGAATTCCCCGCCCAGGACGGGGAGCGCATCGCCATCGAACACGCCATCGCACACGAGCCCAAAAAGGAAGGCCGCATGCGAGTGGTCGAAACCAAGGGGCGTGCTTCCCACACGGATGTGTGGACCGAGCAACGCTTTCGCGGCTACACCCTCGTGGGCTGCGCACCGCGCACCGGGCGCACGCACCAGATCCGCGTGCACTTGGCCTTCGAAGGATTCCCCTTGGCCGTCGACACCTTCTACGGGCGACGCGACGCGCTGTTGCTCTCGGATATCAAGTCGAAGTATCGGCCCAAGTCCGGCGCGCCCGAGCGGCCGCTCATGCCGCGCCTGACATTGCACGCCCTCAAAGTCTCCTGGCCCCGTCCGGGCAGTGGAGGAGAAATCATGGACAGCGCCGAAGCTCCCTTACCCAAGGACTTCGAACGCACCCTCAAACAACTGGCCAAAGTCCGCCCCTACACCCCGCCCCGTTACTAATCGCCATGAGACTCAAACAGAAACCCCAGGACTTCCGCGTCAAAGAATTGCTGCGCGAAGGCTTCCTGCTCGGCCGTGGCGATCACCGCGTTTACCGCATCACCAAGTCCAAGTCCACTTCGTTCGAAGCCGCCCGCGACCTGGCCGAAATGGCCGGCGTCCAAGTGCGCGACGTATCCATGGCCGGACTGAAAGACCGCCAGGGAATCACCGACCAATTCATGAGTATCCCGCGCGGCAAGGAAGTGTACTTCTCGCGCCCCGAGCTCAAGATCGAACCGGTGGGCTTCTCCCAGGACGCGATTACCAGCAAGGACTCCGACGGCAACCATTTCGAGATCGTTTCGCGTGGTTTAGGTGAGACCCAATTGATCCGCATGCGCGCGGGACTCGACACCGTACGCGAGTTTGGATATACGAACTACTTCGACGAGCAACGCTTCGGAAATCTGCGTCACGGACAGGGTTGGATCGCACTCGATCTCTTGCGTGGAGATACCGAAGGCGGACTCAAACGCATGCTCGCCGCCCAATCCGTGCACGACTCGGGCCCCGTCAAACACTTCAAAGAGCAGGTTTGGCGCCGCTGGGGCAATTGGAAAGCCCTGCGCGAAATCGCCGGCCGCTTCGGAAAGCACCACTCGGTTTTCGACCACCTGCGCCACGAGCCCGGTGACTTCGCAGGCGCGTTCAAGCACCTGGCCACGCGCGAGCGCGTGATCCACCAATTCGCTTTCCAATCACACATTTGGAACCGCGCCTTGGACTTGTGGCTCAAGGATGCCGTTCCCGAGCCCAAGCGCTTCACCCTGCCCGGCATCGAGGGCCCCCTGACCTTCGTAAAAGGGCCGGTCCCGATCGTGACGGGTTGGGGCGGTTGCTTGCCCCTGCCCGGCGTGCACCTGGCCGGCTGCAAGGATGAAGTTCAGCTCTCGTATTTTGAAAAAGCGCTCAGTCGCTATCGCTTGGACGGGGCTGGGTTTGAGATTCCGAACGTGCCCGGATTTGCTTTCAAGGCCGACGATCGCCCCCTGGCGATCCAGCCGCAGAACCTGCGCGCCCGACCCGCCGAGCCCGACGCGCTCAACGAAGGTTACAGCTGCGTGAAGTTCTCCTTCGAATTGCCCCGGGGCGCCTACGCCTCCCTGCTCATCAAGCGATTGCTTGGAGTGCAATCCAATGAGGACCAGGGCTACGACCCGCGCCGAACGTCCCAGGCGGACCAAGAGCGCTACGACGAGGACCGCTACAGCCCGGGTCGCCGTGGTGGTGGACATCACCGGGGATACGGCGGTGGGCGCGGAGGCTCCCGGCCCCAGCGCGGGGGCTACCGCGACAGTCGCGACGAGTCCGGCGAAGGTTTCCGTCGCCGCGGAAGCAACGGGGGAGGCCGCGGCGGTTACCGCGACGATCAAGGTGGCGGCTCCCGTCGCCGCGGAGGCAACCGGGGAGGCCATGGCGGTTACGATCGCGGACCCCGGGACCGCGACGAAGGCTATGAAGGGGGTCCCCGCCGCAGCCGTGGTTCCTCCGGGCCGCGCCGGCGTGGCAGCCATCCCCGCCGCGGAGGCGGCCCGCCCTCCGATGGGGGCGGTCCCCCGAAGGATGGCGGAAGCCCGCCCAAGGACAACGGCTACAAGCGTCCGTTCTAGTCGACCTTCGATTCGGTTGGATCCGTTGCGGGTGCAATCGCCCGGCTACAGAGTCGGTGTACAGAGTCGGGACAACATCCGTCGATAATTCAGTAGGGCCCGCGGTATTGCAAATGCAACACCGCGGGCCCTGCTGAATAAACGATGGAAGTTGTCCCGACTCTGTACCCTCAAACCAGCCATGGTCGCTATCTTTAGGAGATGAAAATTGGCGTGCTAGGAGGCTCAGGTCTCTATGAAATTGATGGCTTGCAGGATGTGCAAGAGGTGGGCTTGGCAACTCCTTTTGGGGCGCCCAGCGACGTGTTTGTGACGGGAACCTTGAACGGGGTGGAGTTGGTGTTTTTGCCGCGCCACGGGCGCGGTCACAAGCTGACCCCCTCCGAGATCAACTACCGGGCGAACATCTGGGGCATGAAGAGCCTGGGCGTCACCCATGTGGTGGCCATCTCGGCGGTGGGTTCCATGCGCGAGGACATTGTGCCCGGTGACTTTGTCCTGATCGATCAGTTCATCGACCGCACCCGCCATCGCAAGGACACCTTCTTCGGTGAAGGCGTGGTCGCGCATGTCATGTTTGGCGATCCGATCTGCGAGGGCGTGCGAGGCGCGCTCTTGGAGGCCACCAAGAAGGGCGAAGTCAAAGTGCACGATGGGGGAACGTATCTCTGCATGGAGGGCCCCCAGTTTTCCACCCGCGCCGAATCCAAACTCTACCGCACGTGGGGTGTGGACGTGATCGGAATGACCAACCTGACCGAGGCCAAACTCGCCCGGGAAGCCGAACTGTGCTACGCCACCTTGGCCATGGCCACCGACTACGATTGTTGGCACGAGGGCCACGATGAGGTCACGGTGGACGCGATTGTGGCCATC
>JARGOW010000312.1:3637-5259 GCA_029212955.1 Planctomycetota bacterium
AGTGATTCGGGCCATGGTCTCCGAAATCGCCAAGCTGTCAGATTGCCATCACCGGGACGCATTGGCTAATGCGCTGCTCACGGACCCGTCCACGATTGGCGAGGACACACGCATTCGAATGGAATTGCTCATTGGTCGCCACCTGAAAGACCGTGGTTGATCGACGACTGATCGCCCTGGGTCTGGGGGCCATGCTGTTCCTGCCCGGGTGCCAATCCGGATTTGAGGTTCCGCCCGCCTGGAACCTGGGCGGGCAAACGGCGGCCTATCACCAGGGCCCACTCGTGGCTGCGGGCGAAACGGGGCCTCGACGCTTTGTCATGCCCCTCTTGAAGTGGCTGTCCGAGGACCTTCCCGCGGGCTCGCTGGAGGACCTAACCGTTTTGGGTTGGCAGACCTTACCCATGCCGGAGGGGGATCGGGCTTGGATTTTGGGTGGCGGAGCAGGCAACCTGCCGGCCCCGGTCCTCCTGCGCGCGAAAAGCGGCGGAGTGGCCGCGCAAACCCTGCTCGAAGGGGCCAGGTCCTACGGCGCTGCGATGGCTGACAAGTCCATTCCATCGCCCGGCCGGCCTATCATCGTTTGCCTGGATGGAAATGGCGACGCAGGGCGTACCCAGCCGGGTGACGTACCGGTGCTCGCGGAGCTGGAGCTCGTGGATCCAGTGGCCGGGCCCAGTCGATTGTGGCGCAGTGTGGATCCTGGCGTGGGAGGGGATACCGGGCCGGGCAATGGTCTGAACCTGGTCATGCGTTTGGCACTGGTGGATGTGGGCATGGTTTGCAGGCCCTGGAAAAGTGAGGAAGTGCCCGCGGATTATGGGGCCACCCCCGGCCCGTCCATTCGCCTTGCCATCGGCAATTCCGGGGTGGAGTTGTCGCGTACGGACCAGCCCCATGTGAGCGAAGCCCAACGCACGGGTCTGGCACTTTGGTCGGCCGGTGCAGCGCTGGCCGGTGCCCGCGGAACCGATTTGGACCGCTACCTGGATTCGATTCTGCTCGAAGCGCGTTTGCGGCACTACGAGAGCGGCCAAGGGGGCGAGCCGGACGGGGAATGGCAGGAATGGCTCAAGGGGGCACGGCATTGGCTGCGCAATGTGGCCTATGGTTTGCCCATGCAGGCGAACTGAATTCCCACGGGTTTTTGACTGACAAGAAGCACCCACAAAAAAGGCCCGCAGTTTGACTGCGGGCCTTTTTCAATGGGGGCGTGTTCCAAAACTAGCGCGGGTCGGAGGCTTCGGGCACGCGTTGAGGGACCTCCATGGAGTTCCGCAATTCCGCGCGCGACAGCTCTCCGTCCTGGTCCTTATCCAGGGTGTGCAAGACGGTGCCCACGCGAATACTGGTGGTGACCGTACGCTTGAGGCCTTCCAAATCGGGGAGCGAAATCTTGCCGTCCCCGTCCAGGTCCAGGCGGCGGAAGGTCGTGATAGGACCGATCAAAGTGGGGGGGGTCAAGCGATTCTGGCTCTGCACGATGCGCAGGAACATTTCGTCGATGCCCTTGGGTTCCTGGGCCACGGGATTGCGGACCTGGGCCTGGGGCAGGTTCAAGTGGGTGATCGCTTGGGACAAGAGCCCCAATTCCTGCAAGCTCAGCAACTGATTCTGATCCA
>JARGOW010000313.1 GCA_029212955.1 Planctomycetota bacterium
GTTTGTGTAGAGCGCTTCGCCCCCATTTCCATCGGCTATGGCTTTGCGGACCGCGGCCTCGGCACCGTCGCGGTCATTGCTCAGATCCAGGATGGCAATGCGCATGAGTTGGCCTTCCAGGCCTCCCCAATCATCGGCGATGGCGCGCAGTGCTTCGACTTGTTCGGGAAAGTTGGGGAAGGTACCCAGCAGGCTGTGCAGCCTTGTCAGCTGATGGGGACGATCCGATCGGCTGGAGTTTTCCTTGTAGTTCTTGCGGAATTCTTTGAAGCCCTCGGCCAAACGGCCTTGGCTGCGTTTCATGCCCGCATCCATGGCGCGGGCTTCTTCGCCGCTCCAGTTGCCGTGGGATAGGCGCTCCAACTCCAGGTCGAGCTCGGCATTGGCCAATTCGTGGTAGCCATTTTTCTTGAGCCATACGGCGGGGGAGAAATCGGATAGGGCGGTCACGTCGCCACGGGAGGCCGTCCGGAGCAATTCGAGGCCTTCCTCCTGGTTTCCCTTGCGGAAGGCTGCGTTCGCCAAAAGAATGCTGAGCGTTTGGCGCTCATCCAAATCCTTGGTTTTCTCGCGGCGCTTGAGCAGTAGCTCGGTGCGCTCGGCGTGTTCCTCGTTGATGAGCAAGCAGGCGTTGTGGAGCTTGAAGATGTCGTCGCGATGGGGGGCGAGTTCGTAGGCGATTCGGGATTCCACCAGGGCTTCCGCATCGCGCAGGTCCTTCATGAGTTGGTGGCACAAGTCGTAGCGGGCCTGGGCATTGCGAGGCGCTTCTGCCACCTGCTGTTCCAATTCCTCGATGGTGACCCGGTCCTCCTCACCCATCAGCCTGCTAATGAGTGCCTTTTTCTTTTCCAGTTGGGCCCGGTAATAGTCGTGGGTGTTGGGTTTGCGAAGCATGCGCTTGATGGTGCGCTGGGCTTCGGGGTAGTCCTCATTCAGGATGAGGGATTCCACGTACTGTTGATTGATGTAAACGTCGTCGGGCATTTGACCCGACAGCATGCGAAGGAGGGGTAAGCCCTTGGACTTCAGGTCGTACTGCTTGAGCAGGTTCGGGAGGGACCAGCGGATCGAACTCGAGCGCAGGTTTCCTGTTTCCCGAATCAGGTCGGTAAGGATGCCCATGGCCTCGTCGTACATGTCGTGTTCAAAGGCCAAGCTCATCCACTGGAGAGTGTCCGAACTGGTATCGAATCCCATGTTCTTGTTGGTGCCTCCGTAAACGTAAATCGCGTTTCGCGTGCCTCGCCCTTTCAGGGGGGAGGTGGGATTCAGCAAGCGATCGGGATACGTGGGAGGCTTGCGCATGGCCCGATTGAGGGCTTTCTTGCGTTCGATGATCGCGCCGTATTCCTCCATGGCCACGTCGATGTTTCCCGAACGCTGGTGCAGTTGGGCCAGGTGTTTGCGGATGAAGAATGCCTCGGGCATGCGCTCCGCCATGCCTTCATAGAGGGTTTGGTGTTCTTCCCAAGTGCGTTGAATCTGTTGCACATGCCCAAGCATGACGCCCGCATTGCGCCATTTGAGCACGGCGGGATCCACCGGGTCCAAGTCTCCTTCAGTTGCGATTTCCGCGGCGGCGGTATCCACGTCGGCCTGGAGGCTTTCGACCATGACCGCAAAGGAGTCGGTTTCGGTAAGCAGTGTTTCCACCGAACTCAAGTTGCCTTCCTTGAGGAGTACGGTGCAGGCGCCGACCACATCGCCCGCCTCCCGCAGGATCCGTGATTCCCAGGTGGAGAGTTGGCGCCAGCTCCAACTGCGGCCCAGCCCTTCTTTCAAGACCGGGTCGGAGCGCATTTCCCGTTGATATTCGCGCAGGGGAGCCACGAAGGGTTCCATACTTTCGTAGTGATTCTCCGCGAAGAGCAGGCGCGCTGCGAGCACGCGGCCATGTTCGGGGAAGATGGAATCCGCCACCAAGGTGTGAAGACTCGCTAGCCCCTCATCGAGTCGCTGCAGTTTCAGGTGGGCCGTGGCTATGGCCAGTTGGGTGCGGTCGAGGGTGGGAGTGGACCCAGCCCCCCAGCCAAGTGATTTGCTGCTCCAAAGGCCTTTGAGTAAGTGCAGCTTCTTCAGTCGCTCGGGCGTGACCCGGGCAAGGAGGTGGGCGGGGACACTGTTGGTTAGATCTTCCCGGCTGCGCTGGTACACAGCGGCGCGGCGTTGGGCGGCTTCGCTGACGTAGGGCTCGGTCTTGAGCGCAGCCTCCAAAACCTTCAATGGGGTGAGTGCGGCTTCGTACTCCTTGCGCTCCAGCAATAGGGCGGATTGGGCGGCCAAAACGTGCACGTTGGGCTGGCCCGTTGTACCGGGCTGCCCCGTGAGTTCCACGGCGCGGGCCATCCAGGTTTCCAGACCCTCGTCATCGCTTTTCCCCTGGGCGATTTTGGCAGCCGTGATGCACTGGGCCACGGTCAGATCGTCGGCTGAGGCCAATTCGGCCATGTAGCCGTCGGCAAATGTGTCGTCCCTGCGAAGGGCGGAATACACATTGCTGTCGAGGAAGTCGGTCCATTCCTTCGACACGTACCCGGTGGGGGGGCGTCCACCGGCGGCGAAACCTTGGCGGGCTTTGTCGAGGAGGGCGATGAGCGCCTGGGCCTTGTCCTCCAAGTCATTGGCTTTGTATATGGCGCGCTGCAACAGGTCCCGGTTGTTGGGTCGGTGTTCGAGTTCGATGAGCGCGGCGTCCACGAACTCCTGATCCAGGCCCTTTTCTTCGTAAAAGGTATCCAGGTCGCGTAGGCGGCCTGCGTACCGGTTGGAACGGTAACGGGAATACCGGGGCGTGGCCGTGAAGGCGGACTCCTTGTCAGAGAATTCGCGGTCTTCCTTTTCGTTGTCCTTGGGTTGATCCTGGCGCAGAAGGGCAAAGAGACGCACGCCAATAGCGCGCACTTCCTCTTTCTGATCCAAGGTGTAGAGCAGGTCACCGACCTTGAGCAGGGCCGAGAAGGATTCACCCTGGCGCGCGAGCAGTTGGGATAGGATCTCGCTGGCGTCGTCCCGGCGGCCGGCGTCCACCAGGAGCTCGGCCAGGTACAAACTCGTGCGTCCCGGGGCGTTGCCTGCGCGCACGGGCTCTTCGAGTAGGGCGATGGCCTCGGTCACGTATCCCTCGGATTTGAGGAGCCGGGCGCCGCGCAGGGGGTTGCCCATGGAGGTCAAAGGCCCCTGGGCCTTTTCCAGGTCACCGGCCTTGATCCAGGCCTTGGCCAGGTCCCGCGAGAGCGAGCGTGTGTCGGCGTCGGGTAGCTTCCAGGCGGTCTCGATGGCCGTGGCGGCTTCGTCATAGCGCTCCATGCGGCTCAACAGGCGAGCTTTTTCTTGGACCAGGCGAGGTTGTCGTGGCCGGTACGCCAGGACTTCTTCGATCACGGACAGGGCCTGCTCGTACTCGGCATCGCCCATGTAGAAGGCGGTCAGGAGGAACGGGGCACTTTCGTTGTACGGGTTGTCCTCCACCACTTTTTGAAGCCGAGCGATCTCCTGGCGGGCCAGTCCCATCTCCCCGATCAGCGTTGTGTATCCCTTGCGGGCGCGCCTTTGAACATCGTCGTCGGTGGACTCCAGTGCGACCAAAGTATGTTCGCGAGACTTGTCCAAGTCGCCCATTTGGCGGTAGGCGTCGGCCAATTCCAGGCGGATGAATCCGTCTTCGGGTTGGATGCGGATTGCCTGCAAGAGGCACTGGATGCACCGATCCCAGCGATTGAGCCGTTTGTACTCTTTGGCCACATCCAGAAAAGCTGCGGCATTGCCGGGGGATGTGGCGAGGATTTCGTCGAAGAGTTCGAAGGCCTCGTCCTGGTTGTAAAGCTCCAATTGGATGCGGGCCAGGCGACGCAGGTAGGGGCGCGCACCCTGCGGGCGCTCGGTGATCAAGCGGCGGTATTGCTCGCTTGCCCTGGGGTAGTCGCCCATTTCCTCGAGCAGGCGTGCCAAGGCCAGGCGGCCTTGCACGTCCTTGGGGGCGAACTCCAGTAGGGTTTCGTAGGTGGCCATGGCCGGGGCGGGCCGCCGTAGGTCCGTGAGCAATTGACCCAGTAGCAAGTAGTCCGAGGGGTCTTGGGAGTCGGCCTCCACACGGGTCTCCACCCGTTCCAATAGCTCGGGAGCCTTGTTTGCGTCGCGCCAGGCGCGTACCACACTGCCGATCGCACTGGTGCGCAGGGCGTTCTCGCGGGTGGAGTTGATGATCTGTTCGAGCAGATCCGTGCCCCCCTCCAAGTTTCCGCTTTTCAGGCGCAGGCTGGCCAAGCGCGATGCCAGCGAGGATTGTGTGGGGTCCAAACTGTGGGCACGTTCCATGCAGAGGAGGGCGTCCTCGGGTCGCTTGACCCGATTCCACAGGTCGCTCACATCGGCCAGGGGGTTGGCCGTGTTCCACGCCCTTTGTTGGGCGGCTTCGAGAACAGAAGGAATCTCGTCCTTGCGGCCATGGCGTTGCAGCAGGTCCACCCAATCGGAGGTGTGCCGGAGATTGTCGGGTTCAAGCTCCTGGGCTTTTTGGAGGAGCGGGATGGCCTCATCGACCGCACCGTGCAGGGCATAAAGGGCTGCCAGTCGACTGCACAAACCCGGGTCGTTCAGATTGTTCTGCAAGGTCTTGCCCCATTGCAGCTTGGCGGCTTCCAGGCGGCCGTGACCGGCGAGCAGGGTGCCGAGTTCCATGTAGAGTTCCAGCTCAGCCGGGTGGGCTGCAATCGCGTCCTGATAGGCCTGCACCGCGCCATCCAGGTCATCCAATTCCTGGAGCAAGTCGATCAGGCTGCGGGAAAGGTCCAGGTCTTCGGGGAAGGCCTTCACCGCGTTTTGAAGGGTTTCCTTGGCCTGTTCGGGGTTCTTTTGGGCGCGTTGCACCCGCGCGAGGAATTCCCTGGCGTCCACGTCGCTCGGGCGCGACTCCACGCGCAAAGCCAATTCGCCGGCCAATTCGTCCAGGGTTTGACCGGAACGGTGCAATGCGAGCATTCGGTCATATAGGTCGCGCTTGAGCCAGTGGCCCCGGCCCATCAATTCGTTGGCGCGGGCATAGACTTCGAGGGCCTTTTTCGGTTCCTGGAGCCGCTCGTGCAGGCGCCCCATTTCGCTGAGCACCTGGCAGCGCTTGGCCGCATCGTCCGCTGCCAATTCCTCGGCCTTGGCAAAGGTTTCCAATGCGGGCCGGACCAAGGAGTGCCGCGACAGTTCACTGGCGGCGGTCAGACGCAGATGGAAGTTATCAGGCTCCAACTCTGCGAGCGAGCGG
>JARGOW010000314.1:0-4193 GCA_029212955.1 Planctomycetota bacterium
CTCGGGCTCCCCACCGGGGATGCGCTTGAGACCTGCCGCCTGGCTGGATTGACCGCGTCCCGCATAGCTCGCCCACGAGGACGTGCCGTAGTCGATCAATCGTGCCAGGGTGGCCGGCAGTTCGTCCCGGGTCACGATGGCGTCCAGCTGGCCCTTGCCCAGCAGGAATTCGGCCCGCTGGAATCCCGGAGGAAGTTCGATTTTGAGCGTGCTGGAAATCACACGGGGCCCGGCAAAACCGATCAGTGCGCCGGGCTCAGCCAGGGTCAGGTCGCAAACCGATGCGAAGGAGGCGGTCACGCCCCCCGTGGTCGGGTTCGCCATGACACAAACGGAAAACCCGCCGGCGTCGTTGAGGGAGGCAAGGGCCGCACAGGTCTTTGCCATTTGCATCAAGGACAAGACGCCCTCGTGCATGCGGGCGCCACCGGAGCTTGTGAAAATCACCAGAGGAAGCTTTTCCTTCCGGGCCACGTCGGCAGCCAGGGAGATTTTTTCACCCACCACCTCGCCCATGGATCCGCCCATAAAGGTGAAATCGAGCACGGCCAGCACGCAGGGGCGGCCGTGGATCTCTCCCTTGCCGCACAGCAGCGCGTCCTTCTTTCCTGTGCGCTTGACCGTTCGCGCCACCTTATCCGAGTAGGGCACCGTGTCCGTGAAACTCAGACGGTCCAAGGAGATCAGTTCCGAGAACATCTCCTCCCAGGTTCCCTCGTCGAGGGTCATTTGGATGCGACGATCGCCAGGCAAGGTGAAGTGGAAGCCGCATTTGGGGCAGACAAAGCCCTTGGCCTCCAAATCCTTGCGGAAGATGATCGACTCACAGTTTTCGCACTTCAGCCAAAGGCCGCCGGGAACATCCCGCTTGCGGAATCGCAGCCGGGATAGCCGGCCCCCATTGGGGTCTTGGGCTGCGGTGTCGTCCTTCGCTTTGTTGTCCTTTTTCACGTTCTCCGCCATGTTTGGTGGGATCCTTGGTTGGCCCGGAGGGTTCGAAAACCCCTCGGGTTCAGCTCTGGGGAGCTTCTACGCTGCGAGTTTGGGAAGATTTTGGGCTGGGGGCGTCGCCCCGAATGGCCCGGATAGCTTGGGCCATGTCAGGTGCTTTGTAAACCGCCGTGCCCGCCACAAGCACGTCGGCGCCGGCTTCGCGGCAAAGGTGGGCATTGGCGGGCCCGATGCCCCCATCCATTTCTAGATGGCCCTGGAAGCCTTGGGCGCGCACCCACCGGACCTTGTCCAGCTGATGCTCCTGGAAGCTCTGACCACCGAACCCCGCCTGGATGCTCATGATCAACACAAGGTCCACGCTTCCAAGTAGTTCTGCGATGGGCTCCACGGGGGTTCCGCCGTCCACGGCCAAACCCACGCTCCGGATGCCCACGTCACGAAACCCTTGAATGATCTCTCGCGCCCCTGCAATGCCATCCGCCACCTCCCAGTGGAAGGTGAGCGTGTCAGCCCCCGCCTTCGCGTAGGCCTCCGCCAGTTCCAGCGGGTTGGTGACCATGAGGTGCACATCCAGGGGACGCTTGGCCACGCCATGGACCGCTTTGACAATGGGCGGCCCAAGGGTCAGGTTGGGCACATAGTGGCCATCCATCACGTCTACGTGCAGCCAGTCGGCGCCGGCGGCTTCGACCGCACGCACCTCTTCACCGATGCGGGTGAAGTCGCATGCCAGCAGGGAGGGTGAGATCAGGGTGGCTCGGGAGCTCATGGCTGTATTGTATGGCCGTCCAGCACCCGGGATCTAGCCCGGTGTGCAATCCCTGGTGCCCGATAATGGGACGATGGTCCAATCCGGTGACGCTGGGAGGGGTGGTGCGGTGTGGATTAAGCGATTTGGCCCAGGGCGGCAATGCCGGGGAGGGCCTTGCCCTCCAGCAGTTCCAGGGAGGCTCCCCCACCCGTGGAGATGTGATCCACAGCGCTCTCCAGCCCGAGCATGCCAATGGCGGCCACGGAATCTCCGCCACCCACGACGGTGTATCCGGAGCAGTTCGCAAGGGCTTGGCCCACCCGGGCGGTGCCGGCTCGGAAGGCTTCCATTTCGAAGACTCCCATGGGCCCGTTCCAGACCACGGTTTTGGCGGCCTCGACCTCGGCGGCGTAGAGCTCCTGGGTCTTGGGGCCAATGTCCAGGGCCATGCGGCCTTCGGGAATATCAACCCCCGAAACGGAGGCTTCCGCATCGGCTGCGAAGCGATCGGCCACCACATGGTCCACGGGCAGGAGAAGGCGGACCCCGCGTTCAGCGGCCTTGGCCAGGGCGGCCTTGCACAGGTCAATCTGGTTTTCCTCCACCAGGCTGATTCCCACGGAGTGACCCTGCGCAGCCAGGAAGGTGTACGCCATTCCCCCTCCCACCACGAGCACATCCACCTTGTCCAACAGGTTCTCGATCACGGTCAGCTTGTCGGAGACCTTGGCACCCCCAAGGATGGCCACGAAAGGCCTGGCGGGATCGTTCAGAATGCGACCGAAGGCTTGCACCTCTTTTTCGAGCAACAGGCCCGCGGCGGAGGGCAGGCAGCCTGCAATTCCCGACACGGAACTATGGGCCCTGTGGCTGGCCCCAAAGGCGTCGTTGATAAACAGATCGCCCAGGGCCGCATAGGACTTTGAAAGTTCGGGATCGCCCTGGGTCTCTCCCCCATGGAAGCGCACGTTTTCCAGGAGCACCACACCATGGGCAGGGGCTCCAGCAATGCTGTCGGACACCGCCTGGCCCGTGGATTCGGTGAGCGTGGTCACGGGCAACTCCATGAGTTCCTCGAGGCGCTTGCCGATGGCGGACACGCGCAGGTCCTCCACCACTTGGCCCTTGGGTCGGCCCAGGTGCATGAGGCACACGGGCTTTCCACCGCCCGCCAAGACGGCTCGCAGAGTGGGCAGTGCCGCGCGGATTCGAGTGTCGTCGGTGATGGATCCCTGGGCGTCGCGGGGTACGTTGAAATCCACGCGGATCAGAACGGTTTTCCCCTGGAGGGCGAGGCTATCGATGGAGGGGGCTTGGAGGCTCATGACGACTTTCTTGGCGGAAGGGGTGGTGACGGGGGCGTGAATATAAAATAACTGCCGGTCGTCCTGTTGGGGCGACCGGCAGTTTTTAGGAGGGCGTTGAATCCCCTACTTGGAGGCCTTTTTGGCGACTTTTTTCTTGGTGGCCTTCTTCGCGGTGCGTCCCGGCTTCAGCTTATGGGAAAAGCGCATGAGGTCCACAACGCGGTTGGAGTAGCCCCACTCGTTGTCGTACCAGGACAGCACTTTGACCATCTTGGAGCCCATGACCTGGGTCGCCAGGCTATCGAAGACCGAGCTGTGCGGGTCCCCTACGATGTCGGAGGAAACCAGGGCGTCTTCGGAGTAGGCCAGGATGCCCTTGAGAGGGCCTTTCTTGGCGGCCGCTTTCATGGCCTCGTTCACGGATTCCACGGTGGCCTTTTTCTTGAGATTCACGGTCAGGTCCACGATGGAGCCGTCCGGGACGGGTACGCGCATGGAGCCACCGTCCAGTTTTCCGGCCAGCTTGGGAAGAATCTTACCCACGGCACGGGCCGCACCGGTGCTGGTGGGGATGATGTTCACGGCTGCCGAGCGCGCGCGACGTAGATCGCTGTGGGGCAGATCCAGGATGCGCTGATCGTTGGTGTAGGCGTGCACGGTGTTCATCAGGCCGCACTCGATACCGAAGGCGTCGTCCAGAACCTTGGCGATGGGAGCCAGGCAGTTCGTGGTGCAGGAGGCGTTCGAGATAATGCGGTCCGTGGCCTTTAGGCTGTCTTCGTTGACTCCAAGCACGACCATGGCGTCAATTTCGTCCTTGGGCGGCACGGTCAAAAGGACCTTTTTGGCGCCGGCATCCAGGTGCTTGGTGCAGGCTTCGCGGGTGGCGAAGACACCCGTGGCCTCGACCACAAAGTCGATCTTATTGGCCGCGTGGGGCAGGTTGGCCGGATCGCGCTCCGCGGTGATGGCGACCTTCTTGCCGTCCACGTTGATAAAGTTCTTGCCGGCCTTAACCTTGCCCTGATAGCGCCCGTGGACAGAATCGTACTTGAGCAGGTGGGCCAGGGTTTCGGGGCTGGTCAAGTCGTTGATGTGAACGACCTCACAGCCCGGCGTGTTTTGGAGGATGCGGAAGACGTTGCGGCCGATACGGCCGAATCCGTTGATTGCGATACGCA
>JARGOW010000314.1:4203-5235 GCA_029212955.1 Planctomycetota bacterium
TGGGAGCGAAAAGAAGTGGCTGAAGCCAGGGATTCCCACTGGTGGGATTGGGCGGGGCCCGCTTACACTCTTACAAGGGCGGGCCGCTTGGAGAGTCGGAAAGAGGGCAAACTCTTTAAGGGAAGGAATCCCATAAAAGTCGGCTGAGAGTAGCGGTCCGGGCCGATGGCATCAAGCGGAGCTGCGAATTCCCCCCGAACCGCACTCCGTATTCCCTCGGTTCCCCCCCACCGACAAGGTTTCAACACACGTGCAATCTTCCAACGACCAATCGTCCTACCCCTGGGCGGATCGCTGGGCCCAGATGGCCCTCGCCTCCGAACTCGGACCCAATCAAGCTGTCCTCGTCGCCCTTTCGGGCGGAGCCGACAGCGTATTTCTCCTTAATCTAGTGGCCCGGGCGGTTCCCAGGCCCCGGATTCTGGCCATGCACGTGGAGCATGGCCTGCGCGGGGAAGAATCCCGCGAGGATAGCGTCTTTTGCGCCAGGCTTTGTGCCCGGTTGGGTGTCCCCTTCGCGCGGACCCATATCGAACTGGACCCCGAGGATTCCAACCTGGAGGCTAAGGCCCGCAAACTGCGCTACGGCGCACTGGCCCAGGAAGCCAGGGAAGCCGGAATCGATGTGATCCTCACGGGGCACCACGATGACGACGCCCTGGAAACCCTCCTGATGCGCATGATGCGTGGTTCCGAGCTTGCCGGCCTCACGGGCCCCAAGGCACGCTTCGCCCTGGCCGGAGAACCCAAGATCGAGGTGGTTCGGCCCCTCGGTGCCCTGCGCCGGGAAGAGGTGCGACAGATCCTTCGTACGGAAAACATCTCTTGGCGGGATGACTCCTCCAATGCGGGTGACCAATTCACTCGTAGCCGTGTCCGTCAGGGACTGCTGCCCGAAATCGCCGGAACTCCCGGTGGCATGGACGGGCTGCGCGCCTTCGCCAAGGCCGTGGAAGGCCTGGAAGAGGAGTTGGCCGGACGTACCCTGCATCTGCGCTGGTCCCCCCTGCCCGGTACGGAAGCCTTGGGTCG
>JARGOW010000315.1 GCA_029212955.1 Planctomycetota bacterium
CAGGTTGGGCCAATCCTTGGACATTCCCAGCGTCCGCAAGCTACATTCGATCCATGCTCATCATCTGGGACGGCGAACACATTCTGAAGGCATACCTCGATCCGGAAACGAACACCTTCGATCTGGTGTCTAGTTTTCTGGCGGAGGACGGCCGCGCAACCACCATGGACGGGGCCATGTCCTTGGGCGTGGACGAGGAAGGGCTCTTCCACAACCTGTCGATCGTGGTCGATCCGGAGGCGCCAAAAAAGGGACTCGATGTGCGTCCCGCAGACTGCCCCGTGGCATCCATGGCCGAGGTGGAGTTGATGGAAGGTGGAGGGGCGAAGGTGTGCTTTGACGCGCCCACCGGAACCATGCAGCTTTCGTTCGATGGGGTCGAAGCCACCGAATGGGCCCGCCTGGGACCGAATCTGGTTTGGCTAGCGCTCAACGAGGAGGGCTATCTGGCTTCGATCGTGGTCGAAGGGGTTTCCCGGGATCCCAAGGGCAAAGCCCAAGCCGCTTGGCTCGCCGAAATGGGAAACGATTAGGGATGCGCGTCTTCCTAAAAGGTCACGCTGAGTCCGTTGGAGAAGTTTGAATTCCCCATGGGTTCGCGGTACCAGACCTGGAAGTGCCAGGTTTGTCCCGTGGCGATCATGCCGCCCATGGGCAGGTCCATGGGAGGAATGAATCCGTGACCGAAGTAGCCGGTGCCCGAGCCATTCTGGAACGAGCGGCTGCTGTCGAAAATGCCGGTGGAATTCATTGCGGTCCCGGCCACATTGTAGCGACCCAAATTCCCAGCCAGACACAGCTGGCCCTGCCCAAGGGGGATACCGGTGTTGCTGAATTGGGTGCTTACCAGATAGTAGCCAAACTGGCCGGGGGGGCCGTTGTAGCAGGATAGGACGATTCTTGAACCGTATTGGGGAGCGTTGCGCCAGCCCTCCAGGTGGGCTGCGGTCCCCGCGGAATTCGCCTGGGTGGGGATGCAGAAGGATGAGTACTCGGTGGGCGCAGGGGGAGTGCTCACGGTCATATCGTAGTTCCCGCAGGTATCCCTTGTGGAATAGTTGTTCTCGATGGCGATGCCAATGACGACGGTCATCGGCGTCGGGGATTGGGGCCGGTAGTGGAGCCCGTTGTAGCCCGTCCCAAGAACCACTCCGGTGGTGCTGTAGACCGTGGTGCGGTGGGCGGAGGGGATCCCCGGGAATTGCACCGTAAGGTTGGTATGGGCGGGGATGACCACGGAATAGAAATCCGGATCCAGATCCGAAATGTACAGGTTCGCATAGGCGCCCGGCGTGATGGGGGCTGCCGTGGCCACGGTGTCGTTGTCCTCCAGCATGTCGTCCGTGTTGAAAGTTGGATCACAGGGGCTCTCGGAGATGAGCAATTCACCGCTGCCCCGCACTCCACCAAATCCGCTGATCTGGATCAGGTAGCTTTGTCCAACCATGGCGTCAGAGAGAAGCAGGCCACCCAATGAGTAGGGAGCGATGTTGCACCCCAGAACGCCGGTGGTTCCGCAGGGGGCCGGGAGGATTCCCAGGGTCGCGTCGAAAGCGGAGACCGGATAGATCACCTCGAACAAATAGTCCCCCGGGACCGGCGGGGTCCACTCCCAGAACAGATCGGCGGTACCGAGGCACCCCAAGCCTGAATCCGTGGCGTTGAGGTTGGAGAAGGGGTGACTTCCCAATCCGGTGATCGGGGTGGCGGAGGCGCAATCGTCGGACTGTGCGGAAGCAGACTCCGTCATCAGAAAGCCGGTGGTAAGCAGGACTAGGGCAATATGGGGCAGGCGCATAAGGGCTCCTCGTTTCGTGGAGTGAATGGCAAATCCCCAGAACGGGGATGCAATCAAATCCTATCAGCGATACGAAAACCCAGCAATGCGGGCTGGAATCTCGGGGCCCAGGGAATGAAACTTCGAGCTCTCCGGGCCTGAATCAGGTGTTGCAGTGGGTGTGCTGTACCTTTTCGTTTTCCAGTGGAGCGCGTTCGTAGGATTCGTTTTCCGGTTGCTCCGTGAACGGCTTGCTCAATATCTCGGTGAGCTTGTGGAAGGGATCGAAGTTTCCCGCGTTTGCGTGTTGGATCGCATCCTCGACCAGGTGGTTGCGAGGGATGAAGATAGGGTTGACGGCTTGCATGGTTGCTGCACGATCCGTGCCGGGGGCCGATTCCTTGGCGATGCGCTCCTTCCACTTCGAAAGCCATGCCTGGGCTTCCCCTCCGAACTCGAACAAGCTTTCGAATGGTTCCGGATTCGCGCCGTCGGCGACCTGGGTCAATCGGCGGAAGAACAGGTTGTAGTCGACCTCGTTCCGTGTCATGGCGGTGAAAGCGGCCTGGACGAATTCGCTGTCGTCATCCATGGGTTCGAGCAGGCCGAACTTGCGTCGGAACCCGCCCAGGAACTCGCGTTCGAAACATTGGGAGAACTTGTCGCTGGCTTGATTGGCGATGGCCTGCAATTCCTCCCGATCCTCGGACAGAAGGTGAGCTAGGGATTCGGTGAGACGGATCATGCCCCAGTGGGCCATGTTGGGTTGCTGGTCCCAGGCGTAGCGCCCGCGCGAGTCGATGGCACTGAAAACGCAACCGGGACGGAAGTCGTCCATGAACGCGCAGGGACCGTAGTCTAGGGTCTCCGCCACAATTTGCAGGTTGTCGGTGTTCATGACGCCATGGATGAACCCCATCTGCATCCACCGCGCAGCCAAGCTGGCGTGGCGCGCCACAATGCTTTCGAGCAGGGACACGTACACATTTCCTTGGGCGCCGCGGACTTCAGGATAATGGCGGTCGATGACATAGTCGGCCAACCGCTGGACGGATTCCGATTCCCCCCGCGCTGCGAAGTACTGAAAAGTTCCCACGCGCACGTGGCTTTGGGCGACCCGACATAGGATGGCGCCGGGCAGGTGTCCTTCTTCGCGCCAGATCGTTTCACCCGTGGTGACCGCGGCCAGTGCGCGGGTGGTGGGGATGCCGAGGGCGAACATGCCCTCGCTCAAAAGGTACTCCCGAACGATGGCGGCCACGGTGGCCTTGCCATCGCCCCCGCGCGAATACCGAGTTCGGCCCGAGCCCTTGAGTTGCACATCCCACCGCTGGCCCTGGGGGTCCAAGACCTCGCCCAGCAGGAGCGCGCGGCCATCCCCCAATTGGGCGCTAAAACCACCGAATTGGTGTCCCGCGTAGGCCATGGCAAGGGGTTGAGCTCCTTCGGGGAACGCATTGCCCGAAAGCATGGCCACACCCGCGTCCGAACCCAGCCATTCCGCGTCCAGCCCTAGCTGTGTGCTGAGTTCCATGTTCACCCTCAGCAGGCCCGGGGCGGGTGCGCCCTTGGGCTTGCCCAAGGAATAGAACGCTTCGGGCAGACGGGCGTAGCTGTTGTCGAATTGGATGGCTTTCATTGGCGTGGTGGAATCCCCGGGTGGATCCTAGTTCCTGGGGTTTCCGCCTGCAATTGGCCGAATAGGCGGTTTGCTTATCCAGGGTGAATATTCGTGCTAGCATTTGGACTCCCCGTGGTTGGGTTCCGGCCCGGGTCCGTCCTGCCATCCCCTCTACCATTCCTGCCCTATGAATCATTTTCGCATTGGACTTGTCGCCCTTGTGGCGTGCTTTGCTCAAGAATCCGCCACCGGCCAGTGCTTCGACTGGAGCGATCACTCATTGAGCGCTTCGAATGGCGACCAACAAGATGACTTCGGGTACGCGGTCGAAGCGATGGATGATTGGGTTTTTGTGGGGGCTCCCCGTGCCGATCATGCCCTGGGCACGGGCCGAACCTACGTGTACCGGAATCAGGGCGGCGTGTGGAGCGAGGCCGGTGAACTTCAAACCCAACTCCCCGCGGCTGGCTTTGGTTTCTCCATGCATGTGGCTGGCAACACCCTGTTTGTTTCCGAGCCCGGGCACACTTTCGGAAGTGGGCGCGTTCGTGTGTTCGAGCTCCAAGGAGGAGCTTGGGTCTTCACCGAGAGCATCAGCTCCGTGCCCAGTGCCCATGACGAATGGTTTGGTGAAGTGATGCATGCGCAGGGGGATTGGGCGATCTTCGGCACACGTGCGGGCGGAGTGGATACGTTCCACCACAATGGATCCTATTGGGAGCACGCCGGGGTCTTGAACCCTTTCGGAAGCAGTTCGGGCACGGGGTTTGGTGCATCGGTGGCGATTCAGAATGGCGTCGCCTATGTGGGGGCACCGGAGGATTCCACGCCCACCGGCCCCAGTCAGGCTGGGGCGATATTCACATTCCAAAGGGTCGATGGGGTTTGGCAAGAGGGCCAGGTTCTGCGTCAGGACAACCCGAACGTCACCGACCACTTCGGAAGCGGGTTTTCCATCGATGGGGACCGTGTGGCAGTCACGGGGTTTGACAATTTCCCCCGTCGGAATTGGATTCTCCAGCACGATGGAACCGATTGGCAACAAGAGGTGGAATTGAATCACCCTCTCTTGCCGGCCGAAGGCTGGGAGGGGTCGATCCAATTGCAAGGTGGCTTGCTGGCGATCGGCTATCCCCGTTCCAACGGGCGCTATCTGAACACCGGAATCATCGTCCTTTTTGAGGAGAGCCCTCTCGGGTGGATCTATCGGTCGAGCCAAGTTGGTGTTGGAGTGACCGGATCGGGCGGCAGGCTCGGTTGGGATTTTGAATTCATGGGGCAGGGCCTCGTGGGCGGGGCCCACAGGCAAAATCAGGCCACGGGCGTGGCCCGCATTTTTGACCTGGATGAAACCGACAACGAGGCGTATTGCCCGGGTCCTTCCAATTCCATGTTTCCCGGTGGGGCGACGGTGCGCCATCTGGGATCCGCTTCCTTGGCATCCAATCAGCTTGTCTTGACGGTGGAGGAGTCCACACCCTTTGAGATGGGCGTCTTGGTCTATTCCGCCGGTCAGGGCTCGATTCCCTTCGGCAACGGCACACTCTGCGTGGGGGAGCCCTGGGCCTACTTGGGGGGCGCTCTGGTGGCAGATAGAGCGGGATCCGCGTCCCAGGTCTTCGAATTCCGACCGACCCCGTCGGCTACGGGCTCCGGGCCTTGGACGAACATGGCGACCCAGCACTTCTTCTCACCTGGGGATCGATTGAATTTCCAATGGTTGTACCGCGACGGTGACGCGGGCGGCACTGGCTTGCTGACCTCCTCAGCGTACTCCATGTTGATTTGCCCCTGAGGAGCCACAGGGAGGGGGCCGGCTTGCGGACGCCGGCCCTTG
>JARGOW010000316.1 GCA_029212955.1 Planctomycetota bacterium
GGCCGAGCGGGTTTGGGGGCTTCGCCTTCTTCGCCTAGGATTTCCATCACGTCCAAGCGCAGGCAGCGGCAGGAGACGCCGCCGAGACTTTCGCCCAGGGCGGGATCCGTTTTCCCGTCCTCTCCACTGATGAATTCCTTCACGTAGGTTCCGTGTTGCGTGACCAGATCGACCACGTACTGACCTTCCTTCGGCTCCTCCTCCCCCAGCCAAACCGGGTCCTTGCCCGCGGCCTGCCATTCGAGGGCAGGGGTGAGACCGTGCAATTCGATCCATCGTTCGCGGGTCAGGTCGGCGCGCCGGTGGGCCACGCGTTCGGGAGTCTTTTGGGCGAGCACTTGGCGCTTGCCTTTGAATTCCTCAAAGGCGGCCAGATCCGGCTCCCCATCGATCTCCACCCAGGCCCGATAGGCCTTCGCACTCGGCGTTTCTTTGATCACCCGCACCCGACCCTTTTCGGTCCAGTGCAAGCCGTTGATCTCCAAACGTCCCTCGTTGCGCGAGTTCACCAGCGCTTCGACCTCCGCCAAATCCGGATCCGAAATACGCGGATCGATCAATTCCATGATGAAGGGACGGCCCATGCCCAGCATGCGCACGTCCACATCCTCCCGGCCGGCGCCGTGGAATTTGTGCTTGCGCGTCCCAGAAGCCTTTCCCAAAACCCAACCGATCAGTTCCTGGGCGGAATCCCGGCTGAGCTTGCCAAAGCCCTCGCACTTTTCGCACTTGCGGCGGCGGCGGGGATGTCCCTTGCACTCGGGGCAAAAGAAAACGGTTTGGGGAAGGTCGCGGCTGAGCTTGCGATAACGGCCTTCCACGTACACTTTGACCCTGGGCTGGTCTCTCATTGGATTCTGGGGCTGCGGGCGCATGGGCCCGGAACGACTGGAACGTTCAGGGGCCCGTGGCCCCCGGCAGGGGGCAGAGCATAGCTTCGCGAACGGTTAGGGCAACCCCCGAGATCTCCCCGGGAGGGATCGAAGTTCCGTTTCCCCGTCGCAAACCCTAGGATGCCCCCATGCACCCCATTCTGTTTGAGATCCCCATCATCCATTTCCCCCTGCGATCCTTTGGCCTGATGGTCATGATCGGGTTCCTGGTGGGCTCCCACTTCCTCACCCGTTGGGGTTCCCGTGGAGCGGCCGATCCGGTCAAGGCGGAGGTCGGCTTCAGCGCCCTCCCCATGTGGATCCTGGTGGGCATCATCCTGGGAGCCCGGGCCATGTATGTGGTCGTCGAGGTCCTGCGAGATGGCCCCGTGGGTCAGGGTTTCAAGGAGGACCCGCTCTCCATGCTGTTCGTCTGGGAGGGCGGATTGGTCATGTACGGGGGCGCCATCGGCGGCATCCTGGGCGCTTGGTGGGCCACCCGTAAGCATCAAATCCCGTTCACCCATGCCATGGACCTGGGCGTGCCCGCGGCCTTCCTGGGCCTGGCCTTTGGGCGAATCGGTTGCCTTTTGGTGGGCGACGATTTCGGCTCCGTGGTGCCCGAGGCCTACGCGAGCCTGCCCTTCCCCATCACGATTCACGTGCCTGAAGTCCTCGCCGAGGGCAGTCTCTTCGGTCCCGAAAACGCGGGAAAAATCCTGTGGTGCACGCAGATTTGGATGTGTCTCAACGCACTGATGCTGTTCCTCATCGGGCGCTATTGGTTCCTGCCCCGCCGGCGTTTCGGGGGGCAAGTCGCAGCGACCCTGCTCTTCATCTACAGCTTCGGGCGCTTTGGCATCGAACACTTTCGCGGGGATGCGATCCGCGGGGTTTGGTTCGATGGCATGCTGTCCACGAGCCAATTGATCTCAATTTTCGTAGCCTTGATCACCGCGATCTACCTGGGACTGCGACTCACCCGGCGCCAAACGGCCGAACAGATTGGAGGCTTTGCCCCCGGGCAAACACTTCCCGCGGACCAAGTTCCGGATCAGCCCTCCGGCGAGAATGAGTCGCGATAGGCCCAGGCCGAGCATCCTCGCCGGCATCGACGAAGCGGGGTTGGGCCCCATGCTGGGTCCCTTGACCCTGGGCATGTCCGCCTTCCGGGTCCCCCAGGGAGAAGCGGGCGTGGACGCATCGGACCTGTGGAATGTGCTCCAGGAGGCTGTGGCCACCAAACCCGCCCGGGGAGAAGAACGCCTGGTGGTGGCGGACTCGAAGATAGTTTTTCAACGCACGGCCCCCGGCTGGCAGCGCTTGGAGAGCACCGCCCTCTCATTTCTACGGCTGGCCCACGGCGACAGCGCCCCGGAGCTTTGGTCCTACCTTTCGCCCGGACTGTCCACGCCCGAGGCCCCTTGGTATGGGCACATACCAGAAACCCTGCCAGCCAAGGTTCCCGTGGAGGACATCGAAGAGCACGTGTCCCGGTTGCAGCGTTGCATGGATCCCCACGGCATGCAGCTCGTCGAAGCTTGCTTGAGCGTGCTGCCCGCAAGCGACCTCAACCGGAGCTTCGAAGCCACCCAATCCAAGTCCCAAACCGTTTGGATTCAAACCGCACACCTGATCGCCCAGGTGTTTGAACGCCATGGGCACGAGGGCGTTCATGTGATCGTGGATCGCCAGGGGGCGCGCAAGCATTACGCTCGATTGCTCGAACGCGATTTCCCAGGGCACCGTGTCCAGCGACTTCAAGAAAACAATCTGCGCTCGGACTATTGGGTCGAGGGACCCATGGGTTCCATGGAGGTCTCTTTCCAAGTGGGCGCGGAAAACCAATCCCTGCCCACGGCGCTCGCTTCGTGTTTCGCCAAGTACGCACGCGAATTGTCCATGCAAGGCTTCAACCGCTTTTTTGGCGGGAGGCAGAAGGGGCTCAAGGACACGGCGGGCTACGTCACCGATGGCCGGAGGTGGATGCAAGATGCCCAAGCCACCATCGAGGGATCGAATCTGGCAGCGCGCAGCCTGGTACGGGAACGCTAGCCCGGGCCATCCCAGACCCTGCCAGGAATTGGGACAAGCCCCCAGGGAGACCCCTTCCGGTGGGGTGGGTTTGACAGTTTCCGTGTAAGCGCCGAGTATAGAGGTCGGAATGGGGCCCAGCGATCCCACTCCTTACCTATTTCCATGCTGCCTGCCCTCCCCCATCTTCGCCTCGCTCTCCTGGCCGTCTGCCTGGGCTCCACCGCCCAGGGTCAGGGCATTTTGCAGGAGTTCTTGGGCGACAACGTGAACGACTCCATGGGCAACGCCATGGCCCTCGGGGACGTGAATGGGGACGGAACCGCCGACTACATCGTGGGCATGCGCAATGCATTCGATGGCCTCGTGCTCTCCGGTGGCGTGCGAGTTTACTCCGGTACGGACCACTCGATCCTCCACACCTTTTACGGCACCCGAGCGGGCAGCGCCTTCGGCTTCGCCGTGGACTTTGCCGGGGATACCGATGGTGATGGCTTCGGCGACATCCTCGTTGGCGCTCCCTTCCACCAGGAAATGGGCGAAGTGCTCAACGGCCGCGCGTTCCTTTACAGCGGACAAACCGGTGCGCTTCTCCACCAGATTGGGGGAGCCAACGTGTTCGACAACGCGGGCTATGCGGTTTGCCGAATCGGCGACATCAACGGGGACCTGCGCGATGACTTTCTGGTCGGCTCCCCCGGGGTGGATGCGGGCGCGTCTGATACGGGAAGTGCCACCGCTTACTCAGGCTCCACCGGCGCGGTGCTCTATACGATCGATGGACTTTCGGGCGGCGACCTGCTGGGCAGCTCCTTTGCTTCCTTGGGCGACCTGGACACCGACACCGTGCCCGACTTTGCCATCGGCGTACGCGGAACGGATGTGAACGCCAGCGGGTCTGGTTCGGTGACGGTCTATTCCGGGCTCATGGGGCTGGAACTCTACACACGCGATGGCACCGTGGCCGGTCAAGGCATGGGCTTCTCCCTTTCCCATGCGGGTGATTTGGACGGGGATGGACACATGGATTGGATCAGCGGTTCTCCCCAGGATTCGCGTGGGGGGACACAGGCTGGAAGTGCACAGGTTTATTCCGGCCTGAATGGCACACTACTCCACGAGATTCTGGGCACGATGGCCTTCGAACGATTGGGCGAAGGGGTTTCCACCGCCGGCGACCTGGACGGCGACCTGCAAGACGATTTCCTCATCGGTGCACCTGGCGACCCCACGGTGGCCGTGGATGCGGGCCGCTTGACGGCCTATTCAGGAAACAGCGGAAGCGCGCTGTGCAGTACCTTTGGAGTGCTGGCCTCCGACCGCATGGGAGTCGGGGTGGGTCCGGCGGGCGACTTCAACGGGGATGGCATTCCAGATGTTCTGCTGGGCGTCCCGGGCGACGACAAGGCCGGAAACAACTCGGGCGCGTTCCTGCTTTTGGCCGGCTGCCGGGAAGTGGGCACGACCTACTGCAGCCCCAATTCATTGAACAGCTCGGGAGCCTCCGCGGTGCTGTCGGGCCAAGGCTCCCCCATGGCCGCCCACAACCAATTGGTCCTGCTGGCTGAATCCATGCCCCAGAATCAGTTTGGCTACTTCCTGGTGGCCACCCAAAGCGGTCTTTTGTCCAACCCCGGTGGAAGCCAGGGCGACCTGTGCCTGGCGGGTAACCTGGGCCGGTTCAATCTGGGAGCGCAGATCCGGTTTTCGGGAGCCACCGGGGCCTTCCAGCTCCAAGTGGACCTCACAAACCTGCCCCTGAACCCTGCCCAGGCCGTTGTGGCCGGTGAGACCTGGCAATTCCAGGCCTGGTTCCGCGACCAGAACCCCAACAACACCAGCAACTTCACCGACGCTCTGGCCATCTCATTCCTGTAGTGGATGGCGCATCCGGCGCCGGGAAATGCAAGGCGCAGGTGGCCGGGATGTATCGCACGGGGTAGTCTTCCAGACCCTTTTTAAGGTCTCTCCCATGGCAAAAATTGCGATTCTTGGTGCCGGCGTGTCCGGCTTGGCTCTCGCCCGATACCTGGTGCAGGGCGGTGTATCCCCCTCCGATCTAAAAATCTTCGAGTCCGCCCCCGTGGCGGGCGGCTTGTGCCGGTCGGAAACGATCGACGGTTTCACCTATGACAAATCCGGCGGGCACATCCTTTTCAGCAAGGATCAAGCCGCCATGGATTGGATGAAAGAAGAGACCGGAGGCCCGGACGCCTTCGACGAACGCAACCGCCAGACCAAGATTCGTTTCGAGGATCGCTGGGTGCACTACCCCTTCGAAAACGGAATCGGCGACCTG
>JARGOW010000317.1:0-2556 GCA_029212955.1 Planctomycetota bacterium
AAAAAACCTGCCTGTAGCCATCATAAGGGCACAGTGTGGGCCCAACGTGACCGCGCCACTTCCCTCCTCGGCCCATGGCGCTCCGTGCGCCTGTAGGGGCTCTTAGCCCAGGTTCCCCATAGGAAATTGCCCCGCCTTCGTAGCCTTCCAAGATTCCCTGGATATACTCTGAACCCCCATCAAACCCCCGCGTTGATCGATCACCGCGGGTTTGCCACCGATTCCCCCAATTCGGAGGATGGTTTGCCGGGCCCGCCCCCTCAGCCCCGCCCCAGCGCGTGTCTCCATGAGCGATAAAGAAGAGTTCCACATCGAAAGCACCCTCCCGAAGGTTTGGGAGCAGGAAGAAACTTTCAACGACGTTTTGTATGACTGGATGGAGCGCGCCCCGTGGCTAGCCATCTCGATTGGCTTGCACTTCGTCGCCTTCATGATCCTGAAGTCCATCCCGTGGGAGCTATTCCAGGACGACGAAGAGAAGATCATTCAGGCATCCCTGGAGCAACCGCCCCCGATTGAGGAGGAGGAGCCCGAGGAGCCCGAAGAGGAAATCGAAGAAGAGGTCGAGGAAGAGCCGGTCATCCAGGACCAGGAAATCTCCGACCACAACGAGACCGAGAGCCAGGAGGACTTCGAAGAAGCCCTCGGCGACCCGGACCAGAACGCTGACTCGCCCTTCGACAGCGACAACTTCAACAACCAGATTGGTATCGGCGGCGGCGCCGGTGGCAAGTTTGGTGGTCGTGGCGGCGGTCGTAAGAACCTGAGCGCGCGCGGCGGTCGTCCCTTGGCTCAGGCCATCAAAGACGGTCTCGATTGGCTCAAGGATCACCAGTCCGAAGACGGCTACTGGGACACCGACGAGTTCTTCTCCAACAACGTCAAGGGCGGCACCGATTGCACCGAGGGTGCAGGCATCGCCAGCCAGGACGTGGGAATGACCGGTTTGGCCCTGCTCGCTTTCCTTGGCGACGGTTCTTCCACCCGCCAGGGTGAGTACCGCAAGGTCGTGAAGCGCGGCGTCAAGTGGCTGGGCGACCAGCAGGACGAGGACTCCGGCCTGCTAGGCGAAGAGGTCGGCCACGGTTTCGTGTACGACCACGCCATCGCCGCCTTGGCCCTGGCCGAGAACTACTACGACTCCAAGAACCCCTTCCAGAAGCTTCAGACCCAACGGGCCATGAACTTCATCGGCAAGGCACGCAACCCCTACGGCGGTTGGCGTTACGAAGTCCCCTCCGACGGCGACACAGACACCTCGATCACCGGTTGGATGATCTTCGCCCTCAAGGCCGGCGCTGACGCTGGACTCAAGGTCGACAAGGAAGGCTACATCGGCGCCACCGAATGGCTGAAGAGTGTCACCGACACCAGCACGGGTCGCGTGGGTTACATCGGCCCCGAGCCGGGCGGCCGCAGCTCCCGCGTGATCGGCGCCAACGATGAGTTCCCGCCGGAGAAGACCGAAGCGATGACCGGTGTGGGCTTGCTCACCCGAATCTTCCTGGGTCAAACCCCTGAGGACGAACCCATGATGGAGAAGCACGGCGACCTCATGTTGCGCATGCTTCCCGAGTGGAACGAAAGCGATCACTCGATCGACATGTACTACTGGTACTACGGCACCTACGCCATGTACCAACTCGGCGGTGAGCACTGGCGCAAGTGGAAGAAAGCCATGGAGACGGCCATTCTTCCCCACCAGCGCAAAGACGGCGACTACAAGGGTTCCTGGGACCCGGTGGGTCCGTGGGGCTACCAGGGCGGCAGGGTGTACTCCACCTCGCTCATGGTGTTGACCCTCGAAGTGTTCTACCGCTACTCGCCCCTGCTGGGCGCGCGCTAGAAACCAACGCAATCAAACAAGCCCATCCTGCTCGCGCAGGGTGGGATTGTTTTTTTGTGTCCATGCCGGGGCACGGGGCAACGAAGGTAGGTTGGGAGTGAACCAGGACCAGCCGCGAAACGATGAGGCATGAAGAGTGAATATCATCCAACGCTTCAACGGAACCTGCCTACCCGCCCCAAGCGCTTCCGTGCTTCTCTGGCTTCTGTCAGCTCTAGCCTTGTTCCCACTCGGTACGGGGGTGTTGACCATTAAACCCTGTAGTGTCGTTGCAGCTGTCCCCCCACCGGCCCAGTCCACCTCCAACCATAACTGTGCTATCGAACCCATAGGGGATACAGATGCGGATCGCCCCTATGACCTATTTTGTTGCGGCCCTGCGGTAACGGGCTGCTACAGGACGATCACTGGACGGAAGGACTCCCGGCGTAGGTACCTTCCCCATGGGTCCAAAAAAAACCTGCCGCCTCGCGTGGGACTGGCGATCGACCAAGGCCTCATATGGTTGGCCGCCCAGCAGCGCGCGGATGGTTCGTGGGAGTCCGACGGTCTGGGTCTCCGATACGAGGACGGCCTATTCCAAGCCGCGCCCGGACCCGGTGATGTGGGCGCCACAAGCCTCGCCCTGCTCGCTTTCCTAGCGGACGGCTCCACGAGCAGATGTGGCCGGTACCGCCCGGTCGTCAAACGCGCCGTGAAATGGCTGGGAC
>JARGOW010000317.1:2566-5175 GCA_029212955.1 Planctomycetota bacterium
AGACCGGGCTCATGGGTCCGGAATCCGAAGAATTCTCCGCCATCCACCACGCCATGGCCAGCCTGGCGATGGCGGACAACTACTACGACTCGAGGAATCCCTTTCAGAAAATGCAAACCCACCGCGCGTTGCGGTACATCGATCGGACTCAAAACTTCGACGGCGGTTGGCATCAAGAAGTGCCGTGCAGGGAATCCTCGGACGTCTTGCTTGCGAGCTGGAACCTACTTGCTCGCAGTGCTGGCATCGAAGCTCGATTGCGTATGGATCCCACCTCCTTCGACAAGGGCGTGGACTGGTTGCAAGCCAATACGGATCCAGCCACAGGACGCATTGGGCCGGATCCCATCGCTGACATGCGCAGTTTGAACGACAAGGACCTGCGATCCAACGCGCGGGTAAGTACGGCGTTGACCCGCGCTGGCTGGTTCGCGCAAGTGACGGCAGACCGCCCACTGAAGCGGCCCGATTTGATGCAAATCCAAGCGAACAATGCGTGCGAGGATCTGCCCACCTGGCGGCCTGATGGCCTGGTGGATTGGCAAAGCTGGTTCTTCGGTACCCAACTCATGTTTCAAGTGGGCGGCGAACCGTGGGAGCGCTGGAACAAAGCATTGGGCACGGCGGTCATCCCCCACCAGAGCATGGGCGAAAACCTGCGCGGTTCATGGCCGCCTGGGTTTGCTGGCGGACGCATTCAATCAACAGCTTTTGCGCTCCTCGCTTTGCAGATACCCCATCGCCACCAACGCTTGTTGGCACTGCACTCAAAGAAATGAACACACTCCCACTTTGATTTTGTGATGAACCTCCTCGCCGACCCTTGCGGTTAAGAGTTGCGCGCAACGCGCAAACACTTTGCAAGAACTGGAGTTTGAAATCATGAGTTACGAAACGAGAGTGATGCCGGACCACTACATCGGCCACGTCGAAGAAAGCTTCTCGGACATTTTGTATGACTGGATGGAACGTGCGCCCTGGCTGGGCATTTCATTGGGGCTGCACTTTGTGGCGTACATGATCCTGGTCGCAATTCCGTGGAGCACCAACACACCGGAAGCGACTCAGATCATTGAGGCCCACTTCCCGGAGCCCGTCGACCCGCCAGAGGACCCCCCGATCCCGCCGGATGAGGACATCGTCGAACCCGACGAAATCGACCCCGAGATCACGGAAATCGCACCGGACGAAATCACGGAAACCGTCGATTCGCCCGACAACATGGACACTATGGGCGATCCGGAGTTCAACAGCGATGCGGCCTTCGATGCGATCGCAGACAACAGCATCATCGGAATCGGTGGCCCTCCTGGCGGCAAATTTGGTACGCGGGGCGATGGCTCCGGCAAAATCCGGCAGGCTGGACAGGACACCGTCGAGTCGATCCAAGAGGGACTCGCCTGGCTCGCGGACAACCAATCCCCCGACGGTTCCTGGGACGTGGATGAGTTCTACGCCAACAATGTGAAAGGCGGAACCAACTGCACCGAAGGCTCCGGCATCGCTAGCCAGGACATTGGTGTCACGGGCCTGGCACTGCTCGCTTTCCTCGGCGATGGATCCACAACCCGCGACGGCGAATACCGTTCGGTGGTGCAGCGCGGCATAAAGTGGCTCGGGGAACAACAGGACCCCGATACGGGCTTGATCGGCGTCCCCGTGGGCCACGCCTACGTGTACGACCACGCCATCGCCAGCCTGGCCATGGCTGAGAATTTCTACGACTCGCGCAACCCATTCCAGAAACTGCAGGTGCAAAAGGCCATGAACTTCATCGGCCGGGCCCGGCATCCCTATGGTGGCTGGCGCTACGAGGTGCCGTCCGACGGGGATTCGGACACATCGATCACGGGCTGGATGGTCTTCGCCCTCAAGGCCGGTGAAGACGCCGGACTCAAGGTCGACCGCGAAGCCTACAACGGGGCCCTGCAATGGATCGACAGCGTTTCCGACGCGGAAAACGGTCGTATTGGCTACATCGGACCGGGGGTGGGTGGAAGGAGCTCCCGCGTGACTGGGGCCAACGACCACTTCGGCCCCGAAAAGGGAGAGGCCATGACCGGGGTTGGCCTGCTCAGCCGAGTGTTCCTCGGTCAAACGCCGCAGACGGAGCCCATGATGAAAAAGCACGGCGACCTCATGCTGCGCTCCCTTCCCGAGTGGAACGAAAGCGATCAGTCTATCGACATGTATTACTGGTACTACGGAACCTATGCCATGTACCAACTCGGCGGTGAGCACTGGAGAAGGTGGCGCAAGGGCATGGAACGCGCCATTCTGCCGCACCAACGGCAAGACGGGGACTACCTGGGATCCTGGGATCCCGTGGGCGCTTGGGGCTACCAGGGAGGCCGTGTGTACTCCACTGCTCTGATGGTCCTGACCTTGGAGGTTTTCTACCGCTACTCGCCCCTGCTGGGCGCGAGATAGGAAAACCCTCCCGGCTGACCCACGGCCGGGAGGGTTTGGGTCCCACTTCGCTACACACCGGCCGGAATGGCCATGTGATTCCAGCGGGTGGGGATGCCCGTCCGATGAGAAAATTCTGCCCGGCCCCTCCTGCCCCCTTTCCCCGCCGGCCCCCATGCATAAAGCCTTCATCGGACGCC
>JARGOW010000318.1:0-3116 GCA_029212955.1 Planctomycetota bacterium
GGATTCTGCTTCAGGTCATCCACGTGCTGGAACGCGCCCCGGTCCTCTGCGCTCAAGCGCTCCTCGGCTCCCCGGTCCTTTCGTCGGGTCCAAAGGTCTGTGATGGCTTCTATCACATTGGCGGCGCCTCCGGGTTCCCGGACCAAGCTCCGCAAGTCCATACCTTCGGTGCCGTACAAGCAAGTGAACAGCCGACCGTCCGCGGTGATGCGCGCCCGGTTGCAGGTACCACAGAAGGGTGAAGTGGTGGATGCCACAATCCCGAATGAGCCGCCGCTCTTCAGGCTCCAGCGCCTGGCCGGAACATAATCGGGGGTTTCCAGGGGAGCCAGTTCACCAAACCGCTTGCGTATCCGATCCAGGATTTGATCCTTGGAAACCACATGGTCCTGGCGCCAGTTTTGCGCACCGCCCACATCCATGTACTCGATGAATCTCAATTCAAAGTTGCGATCCAAGGCGTAGGCCAAAAGGTCTTCCAGCTCATCGTCATTGGAGCCCCGGAGCAAAACGGTGTTCAGTTTGATCTGATCGAACCCGGCGGCGGAGGCGGCTGCCAGCCCGTCCAGGACCCGGGGCAGCAGGTCCTGGCGCGTGGTGTCCTCGAAGCGCTTTGGCTTCAGGGTATCCAGGCTGACCGTGATGCGCCGCAATCCCGCCGACCTCAATTCCTGGGCCTGCTCTGCGAGCAGCACCCCATTGGTGGTCAATGCCACATCCTCGAGGCCCGGTAGGGCATACAATTGGGTGATCAACTCTTCGATGCCCCGGCGCAGAAGCGGCTCACCGCCGGTCAAGCGCACTTGGCGCACGCCCAGGGGAATCATGGCCCCGGTGATCGCCGTCAATTCCTCAAAGGAAAGGCGATCCTTGCGGGGGAGCCAGGTGTACTCCCGCTCAGGCATGCAATAGTGGCAGCGCAGATTGCAGCGATCCGTGACCGAGAGCCGCAGGTTGCGTAGGGCACGACCGGCCAGATCTTGGATAGGGGCGGGCAGGGACATGGGACACAGAATAGCGCCCCCTCCAAGTCCGGGGCACCCCCGTTGGCCCGGAATTGCGTTCTGATTGCTTTGCTCCCAAGAAGAAGTCTCGGAGGGTCGTACCCGTGGAGCTAAGATGCGGGTGTGAAACGAGCCCAGACCCAAATCGTCGAGCGCGAACCGGCATACCGCCGAATCGGAGCCAACCGGCCCTTGAAACCTTGGAGCCTGATAGCCCTGGCTGCCCTAGTGACGTTGATCGCGGCCCCCGTGACCTGGGCTCAATCGGTGGAGGTCCCCATCTCCATCCAGGAGAAACCGGAGACCCCCGAGAGCATTCAGCGGGCCCTAGACGGCATGGAGCCGGAGGTGGATGGTTGGGATGGCGAAGTATGGAACCAAGCGCTGAAAGCTCCCATGGCCACTCTACGCGACTCGGTATTCCTCGGAGAAGCCATCCAGCAAGAGGCCCTGGAAGCGCTCATCCTGCCGGCCGCCCGTGGACTATGGTTGGAATCCGCATCGGAAGATTGGCTACAGGGGGAAGGGCCCTGGTGGTTCCACAGCTTGCGCGCCGAACCCGGCAAATCCCTGGACCTTGCCATGGCCGACGGCTTTGCCATCCTGCGCAAGGAAATGGGAGGCCCGGTCACGCGCTTTGAATGGCACGTGGAAACCTTGGAGATCAAAGCCGCGGATCGAATCGAAACCGAGCTCCACATGATTCTTCTCCGGGAAGATTCAAGCCAATCGGTGGTCCTGCACGGTTTCTGGAGGGCCAACTGGGTGAAAAACGAGGAGGGCATCGTTCATCTATCCAACCTCCGCGAACTGGAGAGGGAAACCAGTGCGCTCAAAGGGGTGTCGGGCGAAACCCGGTTGGCTGGTTTCCTGGACCGCTCCTCCAGTCTCTTCGGCGGGGGGGTGTACCAATCCCAGCTGAAGCCAGGCATCGACCATTGGCGGGAGCGCTTGCACACAAAATTGGGCATCGGTTTGTTGGGACACCATGGCTTGGCCGTGGGGGATGTGAACGGGGACGGGCTCGAAGACCTCTACGTGTGCGAGCCCGGGGGGCTGCCCAACCGCTTGTTCCTGCGCCAGGCCGATGGCCGGTCCAAGGAGGCCGCCAAGGACTTTGGACTCGATCTATTGGACTTCACTTCTTCCGCACTGATCGTGGATCTCGACAACGATGGGGACCGGGACCTCATGGTGGCCACGGCCTCAGGGGTCTATGGATTTTCCAACGAGGGTACAGCGGGATTCCAAAAGCGTTTCGAGCACCTGGGCACAGACCTAACATCCCTAGCCGCAGCGGATGTGGATGGGGACGGGGATCTGGACGTTTACGCCTGTCGCTATTCCTCACCCTATGTTTCTAGCGGGCTGCCGTTCCCCTACCATGACGCTGAAAATGGGGCGGCCAACTGGCTGCTGCTAAATGGGGGTGAATGGCAGTTCGTCGAGTCCGCCGACCGGCTAGGCCTGGAGGAGGGGCGCTTCCGGTTCAGCTTCGCCGCTTCCTTCGAAGACTTCGACAACGACGGGGACCAGGACCTTTACGTGGGCAATGATTTTGGCCGCAATGCCCTGTACCGAAACGAAGGCGGGCACTTCGTGGCCATGGCCGCCGAACTCGGCGTGGAGGACTTGGCCGCGGGCATGGGAATCACCTGGGCCGATTGGAACCGGGACGGTTTCATGGATCTGTATGTTTCCAACATGGGATCCAATGCGGGGCAGCGGGTGACCCGATCCAACTCCTTCCTGCCCAACGCTGCGGAACAAACCAAGCTGGAATACCTGGGCCACGCCCGTGGTAGTTCCCTTTATGTGTCCGAGGAAAGCCAAGCGTTCCGGGACAAGACCGTGGGAAGCGGCGCGCGTCGAACCGGTTGGGCCTGGGGCGGCTTGGCCATGGACTTGGACTGCGACGGCCATGGCGATCTGGTGGTGCCCAATGGGTTTGTCACCGGTGAAAGCACCAATGACTTGTGAAGCTTCTTCTGGCGGCAGGTCGTGTCGCACTCCCCGCTCGAGGCCGACGCTCCGCGCGAGAGCTATCTCGCCGGCTGGAGCGCCGTCAACAAGCTGTTGCGCCGTGGACACTCGTGGAGCGGGCACGAGCAC
>JARGOW010000318.1:3126-5172 GCA_029212955.1 Planctomycetota bacterium
TTCTGGCGGCAGGTCGTGTCGCAATCACCCTTGCAAGAAGCGGACACCGTTGAGGAATACTCAGCGGCATGGGGCGCCGTAGCGTGGCTGCTGCGCCAGGGCCAAACCTGGAGCGGCAACGAACGCAACGGCGCCTTCCTTGGAAAAGGCGATGGCACTTTCACGGAGTGTGGAGCCATTCTTGGCTTGGATCAAATCGGAGATGGCCGGAGCGTGGTTCGAATCGATTGGGACGGGGACGGGGACCTGGATCTGTTTCTGCGCTCCCGCACCAACCCGCGCCTTCAATACCTGGAGAATCGATTGCCCCTGCGTGGCAAGTCGGTCCAGTTCAAACTCGTGGGCCGCTCGGCGGAACACACGACCGTGGGCGCCCGACTCACCGTTCGTGACGTACAGGAATCCGGGCCTTCCTGGATCCGCACGCTGCGGGCAGGCGAGGGATATCTGGCCCAAAGTAGCGCCTGGTTGCATGTGGGCGTGGGGGATACGGCACAGGTTCAGGTGCAAGTACGTTGGCCCAGCGGGGAAGTCAGCGACTATGGCATCGTTTCAGCCGGCAGCAGCCGGGTTCTGGTCGAGGGCGAAACCGAATCCAGGGAATGGATACGGCCGGAGCCCAACAGCCAGGCGGGTACCAGCTCCGGGCGACCTGGCGTGAACCCCGCCGCCGGCGATGCGGCGGGTGGCAAAGCGGGTAGGGTCGTGCTGGCCGCGCCCTTGCCCCTGCCCCAATTGGCGGTCACCACCAAGTCTGGCAAGAATGCCGTGCTGGGTGGAGTCGCCGAGAGTTTGCACGGGCAGGAGCGCGCCCCCATGATTCTGCTCCTGTGGTCCCCAGACTGCGCCCCCTGCCTCAAGGAACTTGCCGCCTGGTCGGAGGCCCGGGAAGCCATCCGAAGCTCTGGACTCTCCGTACTTGCTCTTCGCCTGGACTCCGAATCGAGTCCAAGCGCGCAGTCCGATTGGCTCGAAACCATTCAGTGGCCCTATGCCCGAGGTTCTTGCTCCGAGGAAACGGCACGGATATTCGCCGCGCTGACCTCGCAGGTTATGGGATCGACCCGGCCGCTTGCTGTCCCCATGGCGTTGCTCGTAGATCAACGGGGGCGGGCCCAGGTCCTATACCGCGGAGGCGTGGATCCCGCGCAGGCCCTTAAGGACATGGAAATGTTCCCCTTGCAAGGACCCGCCCGCCTGCGTGCTTCCTTCCCGTTCGATGGCCTGTACCTGGATCCGTACAAGCAACCCGATTGGGTTTTGCTTGCCCGATCTTTCCGCGCGGGCGGCTTGCCCCAGGTGGCCAAGGAATACGAATTGGCCCTGGTCCGGACCGAGTCCCTAGACTCCTCCGAATCCCAGTTTGAATTTGGGCAGGCGCGCATGCGTCAACGCAATTTCGAATTGGCCCTTCAGCACTTTGAGGAAGCGGTCAAGGCCGGTCCCGGAGTCCTCCGTTACCTGGAGCCCCTGGGCGTTTGCCAATATCAATTGGGACAATGGGATCGGGCGCGCGAGACGTTCCGAGCCGTGCTCGAGTTGGACCCGCGACAGGCCAACACCCTATACAACCTGGGTTTCCTTCTGGCGCGCGAGTCGGATTTCACCGGAGCACGGACCACACTCCAAAGGTTGCGACCTGTGGATCAGAATTTGGCCACGCGCCTGCGGCTGGCGATTTCGGAATTTGAAAACCGAGCCAAACAAGCGGAGGAATCAAACCCTCCTCTAGAGGAGCCCACAAAGGAAGGCGAGCGTTCCACCGAACCGCCCCAAGACTCCAAAAGCGAATCCGATGGGAATTCGCCTGCCGAACCCGAAACCCCGAAGTTTCCATGAACGGGCAAACCGCCACCGCCGGGCATGGGGCCGACGACCTGGCCCGCGTTCGCGATTGGGTTCGGACCACGCTCCCTGGCACCAGGGGGCGCAGTCTCGAATCCCTTGAAAGCGCGGCCAAAATATTGGACCGCGACCTGCTGCCTCGGCTCGAGAACAAAACGTTAATCGTGGGGCTTGTGGGCCCAAACAACGCGGGCAAATCCG
>JARGOW010000319.1:0-4916 GCA_029212955.1 Planctomycetota bacterium
TTCATCCGACACACCGGTGACCCAAACCGTGGAGCTGGTTCCTGGAGCCACGGCCACCATTCAGGTTCTTGACGGAACCGTGCCCATGCCAGCTCGCCTCTGGATCCTCAACGACGCAGGCCACGAATTCTCGCGAACCATGGACCGCATCGATCACCCCAAGTACCTGCGCGAAGGACACTCTTCGCAGAAATACGAGCTGGGCCCTCTCCCGCCAGGCAAATACCTCGTTCGAGCCAGGGTGCTCGACGGCCGCGAAGCCCAGGGTGAACTGCAGCTAAGGGTAGGCTCACCCGCGAAGCTCGAACTGCAAATGGATCGCTAGGCCTGGTTGCCTGGTGATGATTCCTCCTATCGCCGCACGGATGGCCTTGCGGTAATTGCTCCTGGCAAGGTGGCTTTTCCTCCCGGTGGCAATAGGCGACCAGGATGGCTATTCTTCGCTACCATTGGGTTGAAGAACCACCGTCATTTACGACCACCCAAACGAATCAGAATGCCCCTTTCCAACAGACACTTTGTGATCACCGGTGCAGGAACCGGAATTGGCCGTGCCATCGCCCACCGATTGGATGCCGGCGGTGCCAGGCTCAGTCTCTTTGGCCGACGCCTTAGCGCCCTTGAGGAGACGGCCGAGAGCCTCACGGGGACGCCCCACATGGCCTCCCTTGACATTGCCAACAGGCAGCATGTGCAAACCGCCTTTGCGGAAGCGGTCAGGGTTCATGGCGCCCTCAACGGGCTGATAGCCAACGCTGGTGTGGGCGGATCGAACTCACCGGAGGATCCCGATGGCGATCGATTTGATGAGTTGATCGACATCAACCTGCGCGGAACCTACCACAGTCTGCGGGCGGCCCAGGCGAATCTTGCGAGCTCGGATCTCGGGCCCCGGCACATGGTCGTGATCTCATCGATTCTTGCCCGCATCGGAGTTCCCGGCTACAGCGGATATTGCGCCTCCAAAACGGCCCTGCTCGGATTGGTGCGCAGCATGGCGATGGAGCTGGCTCCCGAAAAGATCCTGGTGAACGCAATCTGCCCGGGATGGGTGAACACGGAGATGGCGTGGGATGGAATCGACGGGATGGCGGGAGCCCTCGGAATAGAAAGGGAAGAGGCCCACACAATGGCCATGAATGATGTTCCAACCGGTCGCATGGGAGAGCCCAAGGAAGTCGCTGGCCTGGTTGCCTACCTCTTGTCCGAGGATGCAAACGGAACAACGGGAAGTGCGATCGACATCAACGGTGGCGCTTACATGGCTTAGCGAAGCGCTGTAACGTACTGGTCCCCGCCCAAGTGGACGGGGACCAGTACGTTGCGCATTCCCCCCAGGCCAGGGCCCAGCGCAGTGCCTACCATTCGCCTGGGCACGACCCTGTTCTAGGTACGTTGCACATGAATACCTTGTGCCTATTGGCGCGGTACTAGCGAGAAGGTGGGTAGCCTCCTGGCGCATCCTTACCCCGATACCGCGTCAGACTCCAATCGCACAAATGAGCAAATGGCGTGGCACAAATCTACCGACGACAGGTCGCGGGGCTCCTGACGCTGCGTGAAACGGTTCAGGCCCTTTTGTGGAACAGCTAGAAGTGGATTGAAACCCCGTCCGAGAAGTTTGAGTTGCCAGCGCCGGATGCCGCATCCTTGTACCAAACCTGAAAGTGCCGATCTTTTCCAATCGTCACGGCAATCGGTACCGACGAGGGAATCAGGTTAGACACATCCAAACCATAGTCCTTGGCTCCTCCCGTCCCGACGATGTTCTCAAAGTCCCGGCTGTGTCGAAGATCCCAAGTGAAAACATGTCGGTACCAAAGACGTTGTAGCGAAGGAGCTGAGCTCCAGGTGTGCCCACAAAGCACAGCAAGCCGTCACTGACCTGCACACCTGGCGTGACCCCATTACCTACCAGGAAATACGCCAATTGGTTGGGTGGTCCATTCGAGCATTTCAAGAGACTACCGGATGGGATGCTCTGGGATGCATGACCGCTAATCGCCGCGGCGTTCCCGGTGGAATCCGGTTGGGCTGAATCACAAAATTGGAGGGAGCTATGGTCACAATGACCTGGCGTGTACCCGGTCACATTAAAGTCAGAAAGATTGCAGTCGCCATTGCCCGGAGCGACTCGAACTCGAACCTCGAGCGCCAAACTTTCGGAATATTTGGAGGTGCTTGTCCAGGTCAACTGTTCATTGTCCGTGTCCGATTCAGCAAATCCAGGCGATGGGCTGTCGAAGCACCTGTCCGGCAATTCACATCTCTTGAGTACCAAAGGTAGGCATCCACATTGCTCACCCCATCGCGAAAGAGCAGGTCGATAGTGACCGTGTCGCCACCGGATACGCAGAAAGCGTAGTCGTCCGAATCGCTCTTGCTGACATACAGCCCAGCATGTTGCGGATACTCCACAAGGGATCTATGGAAGCACGTATCGTTGCCAAACAAGCCAAGTTCATACCAATCGTCGGTGGAATCGCAGATGCCCACAAAGGTGCTGACACTTAGGACACCCACACCTGCCGTCCCGGCTGCCAACCCACCAATCTGAATCAGGAAAGTGTCCTCGGCCACAACTCCCATAACCGATGCACGGAGGTCGGTTCCTGAACCGGGATCCTGGACTAAGTCAACGCAAGAGGTCGTTCATCCCGCGCCTCCATACAATCCCAAGGCCGTGCCGAACCCCGAATCCATTGTGTCAAATGAGTAGTTGCCATCGGCCTGGGCAGTCCATCGAAAGAATCCGTCGGACTGAACCACAGAAGAGAGGCCGCATGGACCCGCACCGGTATACCACGATCGTGTCAGTCCGGTGGTTCATAGTTCCATGAGCCTTCTCCGCCAAACGCAATCGCGGAAGCACAATCATCACCTTGGGCGAGCACAACGGGGGAAAGGCAAGCGCGAGAGTCGGAATTCAGCTGTGCAAGCTCATGGGGAATGGCAATGCAGACAGATCCAATGGAAGCGCGGATTACAATACGCTCACTCACCTTAGTCCAAACAAGGCTTTTGCGCTCGGTGGTGTTGTTGGGAGTACTGCGGCCGGCCCAAAGCTTCTATTGACCTGCTGTGCTTGTATTCGCCGGCCTAAAACATCACGGACAGACCATTGGAGAAGTTCGAAGTGCCAACGCCAGCCGGGGTATCCCGATACCAAAGCTGAAAGTGCCAGGTCTGGCCGACCAGAATGGGCTCGACGGTGCCGTTCCAATAGGGTTTGTCGGCTGGTACGTCGTAGCCCGAACCTGTAGTGGAGGTGCCCGACAGATTTTGCAGTAGGCCATTGGCGTCGAAGCGTCCGATGGAGTTCAACTCACTACCAGCCACGTTATAGCGCCAAAAGGAACCCCCGGCACCAACCAGGCAAAAGTTGCCATTGCTCACGGGAATACCGGGTTGCGCTTCGGTGCCAATCAAGAAGTAGCCGATCTCGTCGGCCGGCCCACCCTGGGCCTCCAGGTGCAAGCCACTGCCCACGCCACTGCCGAAGGAACCCGATAGCCTGGTTGGAGAGCCAGCACCGTTTAGATTGGCCGGGCAACAAAAAGTCTGACCCGCGGAACTATCGCAACTGGTACGAGCCACGACCATATCGTAGGTACTGCAGTCGAAGCGCGCGCTGGCATCAACCGTGACCTCGATAACGATGGGCACCGCCACGGCTTGGGTATTGACGAAAGCCCTGGAGCGCACAGTGGTAAGTCCGGTGCCCGTACCACATTGAGTATCTGCAGCACTCCAAAGCCGAACCCCTACACCCGTGACGAAGTGGTTCGCTTGGATGCCAACCCGAAGGGCTTCACCTGGCGCGATTGTCAAGCTGTATAGATCCTTGTCGGTCTTGGACACTAGAAGGTCGACATAAGTGCCCGCGTCCACTGGAGCGGCGGTGGCACAAGATTCGTTGTCCTCGAAGGCATCGTCCAAAGCCGTGCCACAGAGGTCCAGGTGCTCCGTGATTTCCAATTGCAGAACTCCGTTGGAATGGCTTCCTACTTGAACCAGATACACATCGCCGGCAGCCACGTCGAGCAATTTGATTTTTCCAATACTGCCCGGACTGTTGTAAGTCGCATCGACACATAACGCAGTGCAGCTCGAACCCGCATGTACACCCAGTGATCCACTAATCTGGGACCCGTTGATGTCAAAGACGAAGTGACCTGCAGCCGGGGCCGTCCAGCGATAGAACCCGTCGTTACGAACGTGGTTGCCATGCAAGCAGCCTCCCCCTCCAGTAAAACCGCTCGTAGTGAACGTTGAGTTGTCGAACGCAAAGCTCCCCGAACCCGAGATGTCCTGGGCCGTAGAGCAAGTGTCCCCTTGAGCCAAGGCGCTGCTAGAAAGACCCAGCAAGAGTGCGGGAAGAACAAGAATTGAATTGTGACGTGTCATTGAAAATGCCGAATGGATTGCGGGCATGGAGGAGCTACTTGCGCCGATACCCGATTCTATCACACACATACAATCCGAGGGCCATTACCCAGCCTCAGGCCAATACCGCACAAACAACAAGTAACCCGTCATGTTTCTGCCGGCGATGGGCACCATGGTATCTGTTGGGGGGAAAGGCTGGCCTCCGCGCAGTCAACGCAAGCGTGCTGCAAAATGTGGAGGTCTAAAACCCAACCAATGGAGATCAGCCACGACCCAGAATACCCAATAGATCTTCTCCCGCACTATCGGAGGGGACCTCGGAAGCCGCAGCACCTCGTATAGCATTGTGGATTCGTCGGGTGAGTTCCTCGAAGAGGCGGAAATCAAGACGACCCAAGAATCGATGGGCGAATTCTTGTCCTATGAGCCTCAATCAAGGGTGGTCATCGAGGCCAGTGGCCAGAGCCAATGATGCGCCGAGCTCGCGGGCAAGATCCCGGTCGATCCGCGTCACCTCAAGCCCACGA
>JARGOW010000319.1:4926-5135 GCA_029212955.1 Planctomycetota bacterium
TCAACTTGATCTGCCCCAGGTCCGCAATCTTGGGCAGCTCCCAAGGCTCTTCGGTGGTGTATCAGCAAACGTGGCGACAAGACCCTACACCGATTCCTAGTAACCGCAGCCACTTATATCTGCGGGCTGCGATCGTCGGACTCCGAACTCAAATGCTTTGGAAAGTGACTCCAAGTAAGAGGAGGGCAATCCGCTCGAGCCAAAGCCCG
>JARGOW010000320.1 GCA_029212955.1 Planctomycetota bacterium
AGTGGCGACCCTGATCAACCGGGCCAAGGACAGCGTGGGCCACGGCGTGGAACTCACCGGTGAAACGGCCAAGACCCTTGGAGAAATTGTGCAAAGCTCCGAGCACGTGGCCTCCGCCATCGACTCGATCGGAAACTCCTCGCAGAACCAAGCCAGCGGCTTGGCCGATGTGGTGCGCAATCTGGATCACCTGACCCAAGAAGTGCAACGCCTGCGCTCATTGACCGAGGTTTAGGACCTGGTTCCGGAATGGAAAACGACCGCGCCCTCCCCGACCTGGGGAGAGCGCGGTCTTGTTTTGTGTGCCGATCCGCTCGTCAATCTTCGAAGAACAGCGTCACATCCGTCGTGACACCGGATTCGATTTTCACTTCCGATTGCACCGTGCGTCCACCCGGCAGCCGGGCGATGAGTTGAAAAGTCCCCGTGGGCAGGCACTCGCTGCGGTGGGGTTCGTTGAATGGCCACAGGGGCTCGGTCCCCCTTAAACTGTCGCCCTTTACGGGGTACCAGTTCACCGGAATCTGGCGGCCGGAGTCCTTGACCAGGTGCAATTCGAAACTCGAGGATCGTAGGGATAGCGGGTACAGGCTCCGAATGCTTGGGGAAGGGGCCATGTCTTGCAGGGTGGCAAGGCGTCCGTTGGCATTTGCCTTCCCAACCCCATGGATGTTCAAGTAGCCCCCGGCCGCGATCTCCAAGACATGTTGAGTTCGTTGACCCCGCGCCACTTCCACCTGCATTTCACTTTCACCGAAGCGCCGGGGTTCCCGGGGGTCGAACCCGCAGGTGCGCATGGGCGACCTCCCCACGGCCCGAACTGTGTATTGCCCTGGGGCGACGCGCGCTTCTAGCTCCGCAATCCCCCAGACCGTCCTATCCACCAGTGCCCCATCCGAAGTGCGATACACGAACAGATCCACGTCCCCGCGGATCCCAAACCCCTTACCCTTGGCCCGAATTTGCAGCGTCCCCAAACTCTCGTCCACTGGAACCGCTTCCACCGGTTCGTCAAACGGAGAACGCAACTTTTCTAGGTAGGACGATACCTGCCCAATCCCCTTCGGCGGTTTGGGCAGCTCAAACGTGAGGAATGGCACCGGCTCTTCCCCTCCGGGTACGGAAAAGATCGATCGCCCTTGGGGGCTGCGCAACCATTGTCCATTGGCTTCAAAACGCCAGTTCCCCGGCCGCAACCCGTCCGCATGGAATTCCCCCTCCGAGTCGAGCCACAGAGCGCGCTGGATCAACCCCTCCGCTTGCAATGCCCAATCATCCAAGGGACTGGCGCACAGGTCCAGTAATTCGGCATTGTCCAGGGGGCCAGCCCAATGGGCTTGAATCGTCAATCGCTCAGGCGAAGACCCATTCGGATACCTGGCCCAACCCCGGGCGACCCCATCCCCATTCATAGTCAGCTGGAACACCTGCGGGGGCCCCGCCACACGAAGGGGCACATTCAAAAGCGAACCCGCCATACAGCCCGCCCGAATGCTGCGAATGCCCAACAGGTCCACCCGCATGTCTTCGGCGAAGTGCAGTAGATAGGCACCCGTCTCATTCAGGCTCTGACGGTGAATCGATTCCAACGGAATGGAACGTGGGTCTCCGGCCTGGCGCCAATCCAATTGCGCGGCCTGGGGTGCTCCATGGCTGTCCACAATATGCACCAACGCGGTGCCCCCACGCTTGGCCTGCAGGCGGAAATTCCACTCCCCCGTCTCGCTGGCCGGCTTGTATCGCATGTCCCGGAATCCACCCCACGTTGCTTGGTAACCGGGCTCCACCAGGCGCGCGCGGATGCTGGGCCGACGCCCTTCGAGCTTGGCCGCCGATCGGGGCAACTCCACCCGGGCTACCCCGTTGCGGTTGAACTTCCCGCGAAGGATGGGTTCCGAGAAGTAAGTCCCATCCTGCGGCAGCACTTCGAAACCCAGAGCACCGCCCCTGCGATCGTCCAACCGCAAGGTCGCGATGAATCGGTCCTTGGCGTCCAGTCGCTCCACCCCTGGGCAGCTCTGTAGGGGCACGGGATCCTTCACATCCTGCGCCCATCCCAACGCCGCGAACCACCCAACAAACAAGATCAGGAGGGCGGGATAGGGGTTTTTCATGGGGGATCTCAGTGGTGCCACCCACAACAACGGAGGCCAACCGTTGAGGTTGGCTTGAAACCCGGAATCCCTAGGGATTGCGTGGGAGCGGTTGCACCCCCCCCCCGGGACGCCAGCCCGGCCCCACCCCTAGTGCCCCACGGCCTCCTACAGGACAAACAGAATGTCCCCATGTGCTTTTAGGCTGGCGAACAGTGCATGGCGGTGGCTTTCATCGACGACCTGGACGGTTAGGCAAAGGGATATGTATTTTCCCTGCTTGCTCTCTTTCCCAGGAACCAAGCGGTGCTCATCGGAGACGAGCTCGGCCACGGCGGCGCGTAGAAGCTCCTCGGTGAAGCCGATCACGCGATAGTCCCATTCACAGGGGTATTCGATTTCAGGTTTATCCATGATGTTTGATTCCGGCTGGGGATCCTAGCGGGTGGGGTTCACTTGGAAAAGACCACCTCGATGGTTCCAGGCTCCGGTTGAATGAGGACTTCCCCGTAATGCCCGTTTCCCAGACGCAGGGGCCCGGGATTCCTGGGGATCACGCACCAGATGTTGCCCTCGTCGTTCGTGCGCAAGCCATTGCTGTAACCCTGGCCCTGGGCGTCCAACAGGCTGAAGTATTGCTTGCTCACGTTCTGGCCCGCGGCGTCGCTCAAATGCAACTTGAGCAGCTGGGTCTTTTCACGAAGATCGATCTCACCAAGCCCCACATCCTGACCGGATTCGACATGGACCGGGGACTCGAACAACAACCAATCCGTGGATCGAATCTCGACCCACGTGTGGTAGTCACCTTGCTTGAGGCTTGGAAAGCGGGAGCTCGACTCCCACCCGAACTCGATTAGGGACAACACCCGGGAATGGTCTTCGCCCTTGAGACGGATCACGATTTGATCCTTGGGGATCCCATGCTCGATGCGGAAGCTGGCGCCCACACTTCCTCCCCGAACCAATCCGAATTGCAGCCCGCGGCTACCCTCAGGCACGTCCTGCTGGGGAGGTGTTAGAAACCCCGTGCAACCGGCAAACACCCTCACACGGCCGCTGGGCACCCCATCGTAGGTGGACAATTCGAACAGGCCGTCGCCCTTGGTCCGCATGGAGTCCAGGGGGCGTTGGGCTCGGACTTCCCGGCCATCCTCCAACAGGAGTTCATAGACGGAAACATTGGCGCGGCGCACGGGCCGCCCACTCTCGTCGGTCACTCGGCCACTGGCCAGGATCCGCTCGATTCCCTTGCCAGGATGAAGCACGACGCTGCCCACATTGTGCCGCCCGGCCCCGTCGGGGCGCTGGATCACAGGCAGCTCCCCCCGAAACTCCCGGGGGTCTCTGTCGAGCCAAACCTTGAGTCGGGTGCCTTCGACCTCCGGTGCCACCTCGAAGGACCAGCGCCCCTCCCCATCGGTGGTCGGGTAGGCGTTGGCTCCTTCCTCGCGATCCCAGTCGCACAGGGTGATATTCAGTTTCCGGTTGGCGAAGGGCTGGCCGGAAGCATTGAGCGCCACGCCTTCGATGAACTGGGTCCCTTCCAGGTCCATGTCCACCTTCAGCACCTCACCGGGTTCGGTGGGGCCGGCCAACTCGAGGTATCCCAAGGAACCCATTCGGTTGCGTCGTGAGAGTTTCACGCTGATCCCCCAATGCAATCCGAAGGGTCCCAACAGCAGGGGTTGGTCGGGCGATTCCACCGCGTGCCCCATGCGCCAGCCGCCCCGATGGCGCTCCTCGGTCCGACGGACCAATACCCAGGTGGGCCACACCTCCTGGCCCTGATCGTCCAAGTGAGCCGTGGAGCGTACTTCCACCCAACCAATGGGCGGGATGGTCAAGGGGATCGGAGCGGTCGGTTTCCCGGTCAACCAGACCGTTCCGTGGTCGGGTTCCGCACCAAAGGGGAGATCGAATGGCAGGCCCGCCCGGACCCCCAATCGAAACCCTTGGGGTTCCCAATAGGGAGGCCGCGGTCCCGCTCCGAAAATGGAATCAACAATGCCCGCGGAATCCACCAGGGTGGCCAAGCCCGAAGCATCCGAAACCCCTTCCGCTTTGGTTTGAAATTTGCTCTTGCGCAGGGCCGTGCCCCGGACGAGGTGGACGGGAATGTCCGGGACCGGTTGGCCCTGCTCATCGACCACTTGAACCTGGATGTCCCCTGGGATCGGCACGCCCTCCGGGCTGTCGGATCCTGGGAGGGCGTTCGCCGGGGCGCGCCCAATGGTATGGACCACGGGGCTCTGCAGGGGACTGGATCCCGTGGATGGGCTCCCGATGGACTCAGCCAACCCGTTTCGTTCCCCGCCGCCCTCGGGCTCCGAATCCCCCGGCCACATGGCCCAAATCGCAACGCAGAGCGCCACAAGAAGGATCCAGGGAGGTCGTCGCTTTGCGGGATCGGGCATACCCCTATGGTAACGACTCCCCGATTCCAGAAAAACCCATGCAACGGCCCGTCGCGCCACAGCTACCCAGGCATTCCGTTCGAATTCCATCCCCGCCGCTCCCCCATTCAACCAGGATCATGCGAGCTTCCCTCACCATTGTGCCCCTCCTCTCCGTGATGGCCCTGGCCCCCTTCGCTGCCCCACAGACTTTGCAGCACGCCACCGTGGCTGGAACCCTGGCCAATTCCTCTGGGGCTTCAACCCAGGTGGAAAGCATGGGAGACGTGAACGGAGATGGGTTGGAGGATTTCCTCATCTGGGGCCTGGCTCAACACTTTCCCTGGGAGCAAGAGGAGGCGCGGGTCCATTCAGGGTCCGACGGGGCTTTGCTCCACAGAACGACCCTAGGAAGCGCGGTCGAGTTTCCCGAGTACAGCCTTGGAGTGTTGGGAGACCTGGATTCCGATGGGGTTCTGGATTTCGCCCGGGGTGGCACACGGCTGGTAGGCAATCAATGGGAGGGTTTTGTGCGGATCTTCTCGGGCATGACCGGCGCTACCATTCTTGAAATCCCCTATTCGGCCAACCTGTTCCCGGCCGGGGATGTCGCAGGGTTTGGTCAGGGGATCG
>JARGOW010000321.1 GCA_029212955.1 Planctomycetota bacterium
GGTCTGGACCCCGATTCTTGCCGGTACTTTTCCGCCGCAAACGGGTGGTGACGTGTGCGACTCCGTATCCGTTGCCAGGCCCCCGTGTAAAACAGTTGACGGATCGTCACTTACCCCATTGACGATCCGTCAACCATTGACGTAACGTCACTAGCATCATGACCCCCATCAGTGACCGCAAGCGTCGGGAAATCGCCGAGCGCGAAGAGACCTTCCTCGACCTGGCCCTCCGGATCGTGCTCGAACAGGGCTACGTGGGCCTGACCATGGACAAGCTGGCGGAAGCCACCGAGTTCTCCAAAGGCACCCTTTATCTGCACTTCAAGAACAAGGAGGACGTGATCTGCGCCCTCCTACGCCGCCTCCAAATGGTGCGTCTGGATCTCTTCCAGCGCGCCTCCCAGCTGGAGCTGCCCCCGCGCCAACGCATCACGGCCCTGGGCTTGGCCGCCGAACTCTTCGTGCGGCTCTACCCGGAAAACGCCCGGATCGAACCCATTCTCAAGGCGAGCTCCATCCGCGAAAAAGCTTCCCAGGAACGCTGTGATGCCTTGGACGAGGTCGAACTGCAGTGCTTTGCCGCCGTGCTCGAAATCGCCCAGGATGGACAGGCTAGAGGGGACCTGACCTTCTCCGACCGGGGCAGTCCGGAGCACATGGTCACCGGCCTGTGGTCCATGCACGTGGGTGTGAATCTGATCTCAAGCGTTGGCTGTGGGCCGAGCCAGGCCGGCGGCGAAGCCTTCCTGCAAGACACCCTCTACGAGAATGGAGCGCGCCTGCTCGACGGCTACGGATGGCGTCCCTTGTCCAATGAATTCGATTACCGGGCCCTGCGCGAGGAGCTGCTGCGCACCCAATTTGCTACCGAGGCCAAGCAGCTCAAACTCGCCGACTCCTCCACCGCGCCCAACTAAAACCACACCATGAAATACATTTTCCTCACGGGCCTCATCCCTCTCCTCCTACTCGCTTGCTCCCAAGCGGAGCCTTCCGTTGCCGCGGAAATCGATTCCAAAGCGCGCCCTATGCCGGTGCGCGTGTTGACCCTGGGTCAAGCCAAAGTCGAGTCCACGCAGGGTCGCTACACCGGTATCGTGCAAGCCGGGCGTGAGGTCGCCGTGGGTGTCAACGTGGGCGGACAGGTCCAGGAAGTGCTGGTCAACGAGGGCGACTTCGTCGAAGCCGGAGCCCCCATCATGCAGCTCGACCAACGTCGGTTGAACGCGGGACTGGAGTCCATGCAAGCTCAGATCCAAGGGGCCCAGGCACGACTCGATGAACTGGTCGCCGGCCCGCGCAAGGAAACCATCGCGGCGGCCCGCGCCAATCGGTCCGCGCTCCAAGAGGAACTGCGATTGGCCGAGTTGCGCTTGGTACGCCGGCGTGGCCTGCTCGAATCCAGTTCCATTTCCCAGGAGGAAGTGGATGTGAACAACGCCCAAGTGCTCACCATTCGGGCGCGTTTGCAGGGTGCAGAGGCCAGCTTGGAGGAATTGGTCAACGGCACACGGCCGGAGATCCTCGCCGCCCAACGTGCGACCCTGGCCGGTTTGCAAGCCAGTCTGGTGAGCCTGGAAATCGACCTGGCCGATTCGCGGGTGAGCGCGCCCTTCTCCGGCCGGATCCAGCAGGTTCTGGTCCACGAGGGCGCGGTGGTTCCCGCCGGAACGGGCGTGGTGCTATTGGTGGAAACCGGCGCCCTGGAGGCGCACTTTGGACTTTCGGACAAGCATGCCCACTTGCTCCAAGGCGATCGGTTCTCCGTGGAGGTGGGCGGCCAAGTCCTTACGGTGCTGGACAAACGCTCCCTCCCCAACCTGGACCCGAGCGCACGCACACTGCCTTGGATTTTGGATCTGGATACGCGCGATGCCGACCCCGCCATCCACCCCGGCCAAGTAGCCACCCTATCCTGGACCCGGGACCTGGGCCAACCCGGTTGGCGCATTCCCCTTTCGGCTTTGACCGAGGGCGTGCGCGGCATGTGGACCGGTTTCGTGGTCGTGGAAATTGACGGCGACTCCCACGTACAAGCCGTGGACCTGGAAATCATTCACACCTTGGCCGATGCGGTGGTGGTCCGCGGTGCTTTGAAAGCAGGTGATAGGTTGCTGCTGGATGGTGTGGACCGCATCGTGGCGGGCCAACGGGTTCAAGTGACGCACCCTACGGAGGATCAGCCCCGTGATTGACATCTTCCTGCGTCGCCCCAGGCTTTTGATCCTGGCCCTGGCCCTGATTTGCGCGGCGGGTTACACCGCTTTGGAATCCATGCCCAGGGCAGAGGATCCGGAACTCACGTCTAGGGACGCGATCATCATCACGCCTTTTTTGGGCGCAGGTGCCGAACGAATCGAAGCCTTGATCACCGATCCGATCGAGGATTCCCTCCGTGAGTTCGAAGAAATCTGGACCTTCGATAGCGAATCCACCGCGGACATTTCGAGCCTGCACATCGAGCTCAAAGAACACCTGACGGAGGTGGACGGCATCTGGTCGCGCATCCGCGACAAACTCGAGGACGTGGAGGAAACCCTGCCCGAGGGCGCGGGTCCCATCGACTTCGACGCCTTCGAGATTTCCGCGTTCACCTTGATCGTGGCCCTGGTGCCCGACGGCGAGCCCGGTGCCACCCACGCCGTATTGACCCGCCGCGCCGAAGACCTGGCCGACAAACTTCGCGTACTGACCGGTACCAAAGAGGTCGAAATCTACGGTGGCATGCAGGAGCAGATCGTGGTCGATCTGGATACGGACCTATTGGCGGCCCGGGGTATGGGCCTGCCGGAGGTCGCCGCGGCCCTCCAAGGACGGGACGCTAAAATCCCGGCCGGAGCCGTGCATGGAGCGTCCGATGACCTTCTGGTGGATGTGAACTCCGAGTTGGATTCGGTGCAGGCGGTCATGCGCACACCGGTACGCATTGGTACGAACGGCCAAAACACCTTGGTCTCGGACCTGGGGAGCGTTTCCAAGGGCGAGCGCAGCCCGCCCACGGACATGGCCCTCGTGGAGGGCGAACGCAGCGTACTGTTGGCCGTGCGCATGATGACCAATCAGCGCGTGGACCTGTGGTCAGTCAAGGCCAAGGAAATCGTGTCTGCGTTTGAAAACGACCTACCCAGGGGCGTGGGCCTGCGCACCCTATTCGATCAAAGCACCTACACGGAACGCCGGCTGGGTGCCCTCGTGGGCAACTTCCTCATGGGTGCATTGCTCGTGATGGTGGTGGTCTTCGGCACCATGGGTTGGCGATCCGCGATCCTGGTGGGCTGCGCCCTTCCCCTCTCCGTACTCATGGCGCTCAAGGGCATGTCCATCCTGGACATCCCCATGAACCAAATGTCGGTGGCAGGATTGATCATCGCCCTGGGCCTCTTGATCGACAACGCCATCGTTATGGTGGACGAGATCAGCCACCGGCTGCTGGAGGGATTGGACAAGTCAGCCGCCGTGCGCTCCGCCGTACAAAAGCTCGCCATGCCCCTGTTTGGCTCCACCCTGACCACGGCGTTGGCCTTCATGCCCATCGTGCTCATGCCCGGGGGAGCGGGCGAGTTCGTGGGGTCCATGGCCATCAATGTGATCCTGGCCATCACCAGTTCACTGCTCATTTCGCTTTGGATTCTTCCGGCCATCGCCGTGCGGTTCCTACCCACGAGCCCGCGCTCGGGCGGGTTGGGTTTCCTCAAGCATGGTCTTACCCTGGGCCCTATATCGGGCCTCTACCGCAGGTTCCTGACCGTGCTCGTGCGGTATCCCGCATTGGCGATCGCCGTGGGTTTGGTCTTTCCCCTGCTCGGCTTCTCCCAGGCCGGAAATTTGAAGGAGCAATTCTTCCCACCGGCCGACCGGGACCAATTCGGGCTCGAACTGCACCTTCCTCGTCAGGCATCCATCGGCGCCAGCCATGCACTCGCATTGCAGGCCCGCGAGCTCATGGTCGCCCATGAGCGTGTGGAGGAAGTCAGCTGGATGCTCGGCACGAACTTCCCCAAGTTCTACTACAACCAGATCGAGAACCTGGCCAACGCGCCCTACTACTCGCAGGCCCTGATTCAACTGGACAGCCCCAAGGATTCGGCCTCGGTGGTGCGCGACCTGCAAGAGATGCTCGACCAGCACCTACCCAGCGCGCAGGCCCTGGTGCGCCAGGTGGAGCAGGGTCCCCCCTTCGACGCGCCCGTGGAATTGCGTCTACGGGGACCGGGATTGCCCGTACTGCGCGAAATGGGAGAAACCATTCGCCGCGAGTTGGCTGCGATCCCCAACGTGCTGCACACACGCACGGGTTTGCTGACCGGCTTGCCCGGCCTGCGCTTGGACCTGGATTCGGAAGAGTTGCGGTTGGCAGGAATGCAGGAGAAGGATCTGGCCCACGCGCTCGCTGGCAACCTGTCCGGAATCCGGGCGGGATCGATTCTGGAAGCCACCGAGGAACTCCCGGTCACCGTGCGCATCGCCCCGGGACTACGGGACTCCTCCGCGGATTTGACCGACCTTCCATTGCTTTCCCCGACTGGGGGTTGGACCCCATTGGGAAGCCTGGGCCACGTGGAACTCGCTCCCGAGCTTTCGAACATTCCGCACCTGGACGGGGAGAGAACCTCCACCGTTCAAGCATTCATCACCGCGGGTGTTTTGCCCAGCGTAGTGCTCGACAAGTTGCTAGCCCGCTTGGATGAGATCGGCTTCGAACCGCCCCACGGATACCGCATGGTCGTGGCTGGAGAAGCTGCCGAACGGGACGAGGCCGTGGGCGGTTTGATGGCGACCATCGGAATCCTCGCGATCCTAATGGGGGCTGCCCTGGTTCTCGCCTTCCATTCCTTCCGCCTGGCGGGAGTGATCGGCACCGTGGCGGGCATGTCCGTGGGCTTGGCCCTGGGCGCGCTTTACTTGACCGGCTACCCCATCGGCTTCATGGGCATCGTGGGCGCCATGGGTTTGATAGGCGTGGCCATCAATGACTCCATCGTGATCCTGGCAGCGCTGGTGGAAGATCCCGCTTGCCTGCGCGGCGACCGCAAGGCCGTGGTGCACGTGCTCATGCGCGGAACACGACACGTGCTTTCCACGACACTCACCACCATCGTGGGCTTCCTGCCCCTGTAC
>JARGOW010000322.1 GCA_029212955.1 Planctomycetota bacterium
CATTCGTTCCTTTCCCCCGGAGCCCCAAACCTTTGCTGGATTTCGATTCCGCATCGGACCTCCTCATTTTCCCCCGCCTTACCCCCAGTTAGCTATGTGAGCCCAGCGCGCCCGGATGACCCCCCAGTGGGTGGACTACCCACAATCGGTGGGTCCGGTTAACCTGTGGCATGCCCATTGTTTCATTGTTCCGTTCGATTTGCCTGCCGGCCATTTTCCTCTTGTTCGCCATGTTTGGCGCTACCGATTCCGCGAGAGCCCAGGGGATCCGCGACGACGATGCGACGCTTAAAGCGCGCTTGGCCAAGGACAAGTTTTTTTCAAATCATCGATGGGAGAGGGTCGGATTGGGTGCTGGGACTTCCGAAGCCTCTTTCATTGTCCTGTGGGACGCCCAAGACGCGCCGGTGGACTCCGAAGACAACCCCAAATTGCTCGGACGCATGGGTGGGTGGCTGCGCGCCCAGGCAAAAGCTCTGCAGGATGCCGATTACCTGCCCGACGAATTCAAAGCGCGCCTGGGAAAACAGGTCGTTCCCATCCTAATCCTGCGATCCCAAACGGAATACGAACGCTGGCAAATCCAAAATGTGTCCATGGAGTACCGCTCCACGGCCGCCACCTACAGCCCAAAGCTCGGTGCTTTGGTTTGCCATTTGGAGAAGCGTGGCATTGGGCAATCCGCCCATGACTTGCGCAACTTCATCCTGCACCTGCATGCTCGGCAATTGATTGCACAGGCTGCACCTTCCCTCGCTGAATCGGGGTCCCAGTGGCTCGTGGTTGGGCTCAGCGAACTGGTGAGTAGCGCGGCCCAAACCACGGCGAAAGAAACGATCGAGCCCTATCTCTACCGCCAGGGTCTGCGCAATGTGATCCACGTGCAAAACGACCCCGCGGATCGCAAACGCTACTGGATCCCCGTGGAAACCATTTTTGGAGTCCAAGGGGCCCAAAAGCGATTGAGCTTGCCCATCGACATGAAGGTGGCTGGAAAGTCGCGGAAGACCCTGTGGGGGTTGCTGTATTACTTCGACCAGCAGGCCATGCTCTGGATGCACTATCTGCTGGGCAATGAGTCCGGAAAAGAGGCCCTGGCCCGTTGCGTGCAAGAGGCGATCCAGGGACCCATGGCGGCCGATGCGGCCCTAAAGAACCTTGGCTTCGCGAATGCCCTGGCTGCGGAGAAGGCCATGGGCGACTGGCTCGAATCCATCGCCAAACCCGTGGGTGGAATCGCCATCAAAAAGAACCCGGGCAAGGGGCGGGTCGCCAATGGCAAGACCCCCAATCAGGCCCAGGCAGCAAGCATGCAACCGGAGCCCCCCGCCCCTGCCAAACCCACCCTACAACCTCTCTCCACGGACCAGATTTTAGCATTGGCCTTGACCCTTGTGCGGCAGGGTCAATGGGCCGATGGTCTCGGCGTCTTGGAGAGTGCGCTCGACGCCGATTCCGCCGCCCGCTTTTCCGTGGAGGATCAAGCCAGGATTCAACAAGAGATCCTGCGGGTGCAAGCCACGCTCAAGGGACGCGACAAATTCCTAGAATCCACGGTGGCCAATGGCAAACGCCTGCGCTTTACCCAGGAAGGCAAGGGCGTCATGATCCAGCCCACCGGCTGGAAGGACGGAATCCTCTCCCTGAACCCCTCACGGAAATGTCCCCTACCCCACTTGGACTCGAACCAGATGGGGCCCGAGTTCTTGGCGCTCAACTGGAAGAAGCTCCCTGGGGGAATTGGCCCCGACTGGCTCTACGGATACGTCAGCTACCTATCGGGCGACAAGCGCTGGCGGCGCGCCCTGCGCGACACGAAGAGGAATCCCTCCCAGGAATTGCAAGCCCTCGGCGATTGGACCAGCACCGGAGAATTGGTCGAATTCCTCCATGGATACGAGGAGGGGAAGCCCAAGGGCTTGCACCTCGACAGACTGACCGAGTTGTGCAACTCCTTCTTTATGGGCATGGAACTGACCGCTAGCGAACCCCTGTTCCGAGCCGCCATTCGGCAGGAAATCGACCGGACCGCCGCCAACCTGGGCCCGGAGGACTTCTTGGCGGTAAAGCCTGAATCCCTGGCCGACGGCGCCATTCGATTGACCTACCCCTTCGATGATGCGTCCGAACTGGGCGACTTCATGGAATTGCCCAAACTTTGGGAGGACGCCCGACGTTTCCCCGACGATCCGCTCCCCGAGGACCAGGTCGCTCCCCAATTCGTGGGCGGAGCCATGCAATTCACTGGCGAGCGCCGGTACGGGCACCGGCTGAACTGGACCGGCCCCATCCACATCCGCTATCGTTACGAATTGGTGGGCGACGAAGTGTCAGACCCCACCTTCTTCCTGTGGTTTGGGGTACGTGTTCAGCCCAAAAAGGCTTGGCTGCGTAGCGAATTCCATACCTTGGTCGCGTACAAGGGTCCGCGCAAGCGAATGCTCCGCGAGGTCGGGGAAGGCGTCAACACGGCCTACGACGAAGTGTTTGACGGCACGCTTAGCTGGGATGGCGACAAGGCCCATCACTCCCTCAACGGCAAACCCGCCCAGGAGATTCCCTTCCCTTCCGAGGATGGTGCCGCCGTGGTCTTCTGGTCGGAATCGGAGTTCCGCATCAAAATCCACGACTTGACCATCGAAGGCACGGTGGACCCGACCAGTATGGAATCGGCCCGGCAGGGTTGGGTGAGCGCCCGTATGTCCAAGTTGGGATTCAGCGAATAGGCTTTCAAGCGGCCGGGTTCGCCCGCCATCAGCACCTGGGGCAGAACGCTCAGTTCGGCGACGTACCTACGACTCGCCGCCGGATTTCGGATGCGAAACCGTCACGATGTGGAAGCCGAGCAAGGAAAACAGCGGCAGTGCGCAGAGCACCCGGTCAATGGCCAGGAATGCACGTGTGATCCAGTAGTTGCCCGGGATGTAGCGCAGAATGCTCAGGTGGTCGGGAAAGCCGGCAAACACGTAGGCCAAAACCCCATATTTCTTGACCTTGGGCGTTTCGAAGTCGGCCTGGTCGAGCAAGTCCAGCACGCCCTTGCGCGTAAACCCTTGATCGCCCACATCAAAGTGCTCGGACTTTTTGTACATGATCGCGCGCGCCAGGCGAATGAACGGATTGTCGTTGCAGGGCTCGCTCATGATGAGCACTCCGCCGGGGCGTAGGGCCTCGCGGCAGTGCTTGAGGAACGCCACGTGGTCCCGGGTGTGGTGCAGGCTGCCCTTGCAGAAAACCACATCGAAAACGCCCGGTTTGAAGGGCAAACGCTCGGCGTCACCGGTCACCAGCTTGGCTCCGGGGATGTATTGGTCCGAAACTTGGAGCATCTCGAAGCTGATATCCAGTCCCACTGCCGAGGGGTGCTTCTCCATGAGCTCGGCCAGGAAGAAGCCCGTGCCGCAACCCAGGTCCAGGATCGCCTTGGAGCCCTCGGGAATATGTCCCATCATCTCCGCGTGCCAATCCTGCTGGAAAAGCCGGCTGAACGGGAAGGAGTACCGGAAGGCGTAGCGCGGCGCGAGGGCGCGGTGCAGCTCGATTTGGGCTTGTGCGTTGTTGGAGGCCATGGGGGGCGGGGCTCTGGAGCCGGGGAAGTGTACCTCGACCCGCCCAACTTGCTGGCCCAAACAACCATTATCAGATCGGGCCGGTTGCGGGGTCGGGACGGGCCGCTCCGGGAAGCCGCCCGGTCGCATCGGTGAGGCCGACGGCATGAATCCGGGTCCGCCCCCTGGCCCTCGCTTGGATTTCCCTCTCAACAAGAGACAATAGGGCAGGTTCGGGACGGTTCAGCCCTCCCGTCTGCCGATTGAATAAGACCCCGAGCCTCCCAGCGCTCCCCCAACCCCCATGCTCAAAAATATCGGATCCAACTGGGCCCTCAGCGCCATCCAGATCGTGATGTTCATGGTGTTGGTGCCGTTCGTGGCGAACACGCTGGACGACCAACTGTACGGGGCTTGGGAGTTCATCATCGTCACCACGGGATGGCTGCAACTGTTGGCCATGGGCATTCCCATGGCCACCGCACGGCACATCACCGCGGCTATAGCAGAGGGCAATCCCAAGGAAGCCGAGCGGGTCATCGGAACCAGCCTCTCGCTTTCCATCCTGCTTGGGTTGTTTGCCCTCGGTCTGGGTTCGGTGGTCTACCTCTGGGTCTCCGATTCAGTCCTGGGATCGGAGCGATGGGGACTCACCCCCACCGATCTCGCCGACGTCAAACAAGCGCTACTCGCCATGCTGCTCCTGGTTGGTTCGTCCTTCGCACTGCGATTGCCCTACGCGGTATTCGACGCGCACCACGACTTCGTGGTGCGCAACCTGATCCAGGGCGGCGGATTTCTCGTCCGTTTCGGCCTGACCCTGGTCGCCCTCTCGTGGAAACCCTCCACCACCGTTTTAGCCGCGGTACTGATCACAGTCGCCGTGGGTGAGTTCATGGTAGCCACGGGGGTTTCCCGGCGGCGCCACAACCCCCTTAGGGTCCGGCCCGGCCGGCTCGAAGGGCCGCTGGTCAAAAAGCTCTTCGCGTTCGGCATCTTCGCCTTCCTGATCAATATGGGCGTGGTTTTGGCTTTCCAAATCGATGGGTTCGTCGTGGGTTCCTTCATGGAGTCCACCGACGTCGCGGACTACGCCCTGGGAAACAAGATCTTTGAGCAGTTCATCACACTGGTGCTCGCCATCGGCATGGTGGCCATGCCCATGGCGACCGACCTCTGGTCGCGAAAGGACTTCGCCGGCGTGCGCACGGTGTTCCTGAAGTGGTCCAAGGTTTGTACCAGCTTGGTTTTCCTGATCGGTGGCTACCTGGTCGTACTTGGTCCCGAATTTCTCGAAGTCTGGCTTGCCGATAGCTATTCGCCGCGCGTCGGCGTGGTCATGCAAGTCCTGATGGGGTCCTTCTTTTTCTTTCTTCCCATGCGAGGCGTGGCCTTGCCCGTTCTGATGGGCATTGGAAAAACCAAAGGCCCAGGCTACGGCCTATTGGCCATGGGGCTCAGCAACCTGGCGATCAGCCTGGTCTTGGTGAACTACTACGGAATCCTGGGCGTCGCATACGGCACCGTCATTCCCAACGTGGTCTTCTCTGTGTTCTTCCTGT
>JARGOW010000323.1 GCA_029212955.1 Planctomycetota bacterium
CAGGGCATGACGGTCAAGCCCGGACAGGTTGTGATCGCTCCGGGTGGCTATCACACGACCCTTAAGGGAAGCCGGGTTGCGCCACAAATCGCATTGGACGAGGGCCCCATGGTGAACGGTGCGCGCCCCGCGGTGGACCGCCTCTTCGAAAGTGCGGTGCAGATGTTCGGACACCGAACCCTCGGGGCGGTCATGACGGGCATGGGTACCGATGGTATGAATGGAGCCAAGGCCATTCGCCAAGCCCAGGGTTACTGTGTGGCCCAGGATGCGGGGAGCTGCATCGTGTATGGAATGCCCAAGGCTGTGACCGAAGCCGGATTCGCCGATGAAATAGTCTCACTACAGGATATGGAAAAACGATTGCAAATGCTTGCCATGAGGACAACGCGTTGAAGGGCCTACAAACAATGACCCAGTCGCAATTCGACGTGATCCGAAAGATCGTCGAAGATGTAACGGGAATCATCTACGAAGATGGGGACATGGAGTTCATGATCCGCCGATTGAAACCCTTGGCGTTGCGCTTTGGCTGCAAGAACTTCGAAGACTTCCTAGAAAAGGCGAAGAAGGGCACCACGGTGGTACGGAACAACCTGGTCGACGCCGTGACCACGCGGGAAACCCTATGGTTTCGTGACCGCTACTTTGAGCCCATGATTGGTGGCTTCCTGCTACCCAAACTCGCGAAGGAGGCCACCTCGGCCGGGCGCTCAAAACTCAAAATCTGGTCAGCGGCTTCGTCTTCCGGACAAGAGGCCTACTCCCTAGCCATTCTCTTGGCGGAAGGTCAAGCCCGTGGCGAGCTAGGTACGATGCGCATGGAGAACTGCCAAATCAAAGGAACGGACATTTCTATGGCTGCCCTGGAGAGTGCCCGCAGGGGGCGTTATGACGGGGTCGCCATGGCGCGCGGACTCCCGCCGCTTTTGAAATCGAAATACTTCGATGCCCTGGAGTCCGGCTATCAGGTTAAGGAGCGATTGCGCCGCCTGACTTCATTCGACCGGCTCAACCTCCTGCAGATGGACCATCGGCGCGATGACTTCGACATGGTCTTGCTGCGCAATGTGTTGATCTACTTCACCAAAGAAGCCCGCGCAAAAATTCTAGATCGCATGGCGACGAAGATTCGGCCCGGGGGAGTCCTTATTGTCGGTGGGTCGGAGGACCCCCTTCGGTATTCCAAAGCGTGGACTCGGGAGCGCATGCCCGGTGGAACCGGGGCCTATTTTACGCCGAAGCACTAACTCGCTTCGGCGCGAAACAAAACTCACTGGAAGATCCCACGACCCCCTGTCGTGGGTTCTTCCATCTATCGGGGTCCAGTACCTACAGCTTGGCGGCGACCAGCAACAGGCGCGACCCTGGCTCAAAACCCTGATCTGAATCCAAGTAAATGACCCGGTCGTAGTTGGGCCGAATACCCTGGGGAGTCGGTTCGCCAGGGATGAGCATCCGCGCTTGCAACCATGTGGGTTTCGCGCCCATAAACCAGGTGGCGTGTACTTGACGGTCATGCCCAGGGGAACGCCTTTCCGCTTCCGTGGGGATCTCTGGACGGATGGCCGTCAAAATCTCGGGGGAGACCAATCCAAACTCATCGTACAGACGCCTTTGGCTGAAGTAGCCCAGGGCGCCGATCGAATCCGCCACGATCGAATCCTTCCGATCCGTATGCAGGGCAACCGCACGGCCCACTTGCTTCCACTCCAGGGCACGATCCCGCATGGCAACCCATTGTTCCCGCTCCGTTCGAATCAAAGGGGACCCGTCCGGCTTGCGCGCGTTGAATCGGTAGGCCATGGACTCGAGCCAACCGGTGGGGGTGCAGGCTTGATTCCACGCGGGGACCAAGCCAATCAGACCGATTGCGACCCCGCAGGCCAGCCAACCATTTCTTGCAACGCCAGAACGACCGGGTTCCAAGTGAAGGGCCAAACCATGGCCAAATGCAAGGAACAGGGGGGGCAGGCACGGCAGCAGGAATCTGCCATAACACATGAAGTCGCCTCCCGTGAAAATGACATAGGCCACCATCAATGGGACGGAGCCCCAAGCCACCCACGCCGCACCGGGCAATCGCCTTGCGCCCATGAATGGGGTGGCCAGAAATGCCACGAACAGTCCGGGGAAGATGAGGGCGAAGGAACCCGCGTAATGGGCACCGCGCATCAGTGTGAAAGAGTTCACCCCAAGCTTGACCCGCGCTGTGTTGGGCAGCCAATCCCCGTAGTAGTTCCAACGCCATAGCGTGTGCAGTGCAAAAACCACCAGGCAGGAAAGGGAAAGGCGCACGGACGCCCGCGCCAGCCCACGGTCGCGCCGTAGGCTCGCCAGGGCAAAGCCAGCGGTGCCCACGTAGGCGATCCAGTAAGCCCCATCGGCCCGGACGAGAACAGCCACAGCACCCGCGATACAAGCGCATGCAAGCTTGGGGCCCGAGGGGTGTCCCACCAAATAGTCCAAAGTAAGGAAGCACGCCAGTACAAACAGCATGGTACCCATACCGCTGGTGCTCCAAACGGCCAATGGAACACAGGTCGCGCACAACCATGTGGTGATTTGAACGGCGAGCGGGGATTGCCCGAATTGCCTCCGAGCACTTTGGTGGACACGAATCACCAGAATGGCACCCGCCAATGCGGTCATCGCCTGGGAAAGGACCTCGGGGTCCAGGTTCAACCGGTGGATCACGGCGAGCAATACCACCCATAGGAACTCGGTATAGCCTTCCACGGGCGGAACCGCATCCAGATTAAAAACAGCGCCATGTCCAGCCGCCAGGTTGTAGGCATAGCGAAAGCTGATATAGGCGTCATCGCACAAAAACTGGAACCGCCAAACCAAGAGTGTGAAGGCGAGGAGCGCCGCCCAAAGGCCGAAGCGAAGAAAGCTCGAGTGGTTCATGATGCGGGTAGTTGAATCCCCATGGACTTCAGCTGCTTTTCGGCCTGCTCGGCCCATCCTCGATTGGCCATGGGGCTTGCGGGACTTGGATGCAACACGGTGTCGATGGGCAGGTCCATTCCCACGAGCGCTTTCTTGGCTTGATCCGTGGCGAAACGTCCCACGCCGATGATCCTAGCGGGCTGGAGCAGTTCGACCATGTCGCGCAGGGACTGATCGCAAAGCTTGAAAAGTTTGGCGCGCTCCTCGGCGGGAAGTTTGTCGGGTGTCCGGTTCTTGCCACTAGCTTCCATGAAAACCAGGGGGCAATAATTCCAAACGAAGAACTGTTGAAAGAACTTTTTTGGGGTGCCGTAGCGCTCCTGGGCCCAGCCCCAGACACGCCGGCCGCTGACTTCACTGCGTGGACAATCGAATCCCTCCACGGGGCGCTTGGGGTGTTCGTTTTTTGGCTTGCCCACGGGGGCTTGGAGTTTGAGCCAATCCCGGGCCGCCGCGATTTCCCCAAAGGGCACGCCGGTTTGGGCCATGCCCCATGGGCCAGGATTCATGCCCAACCAGAGGGCTTCCACGCCGGGTTTGAAGTATCGCTCCAGGTACAACGCGCTGCTGGCACGGGCATACACGAGCGGGTTGTATACCCGGTCCACCGGATCGGCAAAGCGTAGCCTTCCCAGGCGTTTCGAAAGGGCGTCTTGCAGGTCGATCGCTTCCATGGGGGCATTGTGGGAAGGGGGCGTGGCGAAGTCACCCTGGAATTGAGCGTATGGAGGGGCCGCGGCAACATCGGCATGGGCCGATCTGGCGGACTCCTGACCGCGCTAGGCCCCTTTTGGGGCAGCGGGGTGTGAAATGCTTTCCAGGGCCCCTGGTATGCATTTCAGAGTCCCTCCCGTGGGCTTCGTAAGTGCTTGTATTGCAGTACTTAAGGGTCCTGTTCAGCGGGGAACGCCTTTCTAAGGGGGCTTGGCGGGGGATTGTCGATAAGGAGGGCATGAAGATCTCCGCCGCAAACAGTCACGCCCAAGCCATGCAGGCTTCGGCCGCAAAGAATGCAATGCTGCCCTCCCAGGTCAGTGGTCAGGGTTCCGCCGCTTCCAATGCCGTCCCTGGCGGTTCGCCTGTTCAGGGCCCCGGAGCCGTGGATCAGGGCCCCGCAAGCCAGAGTCCTTCCGAGCGCCTCGCACGTTTTGCAGCGCACATGGAAGAACGACTTTCCATGCTCGAAGAGCAAGGGGCGGAGTCTGGCATGGATCTCAGTCAGGTTCGTTCCGACTTCCAAAGCCATATCACCCGTTTGCAGGAGGCCATGGCCAACGGACTGCAGGGCGATGACCTGGCGAACGGGATCGAAAATACCAGCAACCTGGTGCGCGACGGGGTTCGTGATGCCATGGGCCTGGCCGCCATGCGACAGGGCGATGCCGGTCAGTCCGCGGGAAATGCGGATGGCGCGGGCACTACCACGAACATCGACATCGAGCACTCAAACGGGCGTTTGGACGCCATTGAAGACCGAATTCAGGCCCGCCTGGATAGCCTCTTTGAAGCCGGCTCCTATGTGGACAAGGAATCCGTGATCGGAGCCCGGGAGCAATTCAACGGTCATATGACTCGACTGCGTGACGCCTTGGCGACGGGTAACATGTCCGGAGAGGACATGCGCCGCAGCATGGAAACGATCATGCAGCACCTGCAGGACAACCTGGGTGGAGTCACCACCTACGCGTCGACCGCTGGGGACAACGGTGCCGCAAGCCAAGCCGGAAGTGCCGATCAAGCCGCTACCGCATCCGTGGGTCAACCGGCCACCAGCGTGGCCGAAGCCCGGGTGGCCTCCCGCGCCCAAGCGCTGACCCTGCTCAGCCAGGACATTGCGGCCAGTGGCAACGAGTCATTTCAGCCTCAACTGTCCGATCTGCTGAAGCCGGGCTCCCCGGCCGGGGACTTCCTGCTAGAGATGCGCGAAGCCTCCCACAAAGCGAAGGGCGGTGGCCCCGAGGGCTACAACCAGTCCGCCATCAAGGCTTCCCTTCTTTCGGCGGACCTCCCCGGATCGAGCTTGAACTTCAAAGTCTGATCCCAGTCGAACGAATTCGGCGGGGCTCCCTGTTAATAGGGGAGCCCCGCCGATTGCGTTTGTGGGCCCCGGGTGGGGCGATCGGAGCAAAAAGCGATGTGGGAGGGTATTTTTCCC
>JARGOW010000324.1 GCA_029212955.1 Planctomycetota bacterium
ACATATTCGCGCAGTTTGCCCGTTCCCTGTATGCGGCGCATTTCCACGATCTCCCAACTGTTGCGTCGGATCTGTTCCACGTTCACATCGGGTTCGATGCCGCCGGGGGAGGTGATGTTGCCCTCATCGTCCAGTTCCCTGTGGATGGAGCGACCCGTGGGCAGCATGTAACGCTCGATGGTGAGTTTGATGTGGGGCGCGAAATCGAATTCGCCGTTGCCGTTGTGGTCCGTGGCCAATTTCTCCCAGGTGTCGAAGCGACGGTTCTGGTGTTCGTCCACGAAAGTGTCGTCCTGGTAACCAGGCAGGAGGAACAGGTTCTGTACGGAGCCTTTTCCGTAGGAGCGTTGTCCCACCAGGGTGGAGCGTCCGTGGTCTTGCAGGGCGCCTGCAACGATCTCCGAAGCCGATGCACTGAACCGGTTGATAAGTACGGTCACGGGGATGTCCTCGGGGACCAGGGCGCGGTTGCGTGTCTTCCATTGGCGGTTTTTACCTTTGCCTGCGGTGCTCACCACGAGCTTGCCCTTCGGCAGGAAAATGTCCGCCACGTTTCGGGCTTCGTTCAGCAAACCACCCGAGTTGTTGCGCAGGTCGAGGACGAAGGATTCGGCCCCCTGTTCTTGGAGCGCGATGATGGCTTCCACCAATTGGGCGCTGGCCACTTTGCTGAAAGTGGTGAGTTCGACCAGTCCGATTTTGCCGGGTAGCATTTCGTGGTGCACGGGCGGAATCGTGATCACGCCCCGTTCGACTTCGATGACCATGTCTTCGGTGGGCCGCTCGATGAGACCAGCGTCCATTCCGCGGCGCCAGACATACAGTTTCACTTTGGTGCCGGGGCGACCTTTGAGGCGCTTGATCACGTCATCCATCTTTTCGCCGATGGTGGGCCAGTCTCCGATGCGGATGATCTTGTCATCGGTTTGCATGCCGGCCTTGTAGGCGGGGCCGCTGTATAGGGGCCGCGTAATCGTGAATAGGGAATCCTCGCGGTCGATGCCCACGTAGGCGCCAATTCCGCCGTACTCCGCATCCAGGTCCTGTTCGAAGCGCTTGAAGGATTGGGAAGCGAAGTAGCTGGAGTGGCGGTCCAGGCTGCCCAACATGCCCTGGTAGGCGGCGGCCATTAGATCTTCCCGGGTGAACTCAGAACCCTCTAGGTGGACCGCTTGCACGAAGGCGATCAGGTCTTCGAGAGCTTTGATGTCCTTACCGATGCGACCGGAGTCGACCATGTCGGATCGGTTTTCCCGTGCCCGACGAAGTTTGTCTCCGTAGTACGTGTGCAAGCTTTCCTGCTTGAGGAGGGCCGCAGCGAGCTGGCCGCGGGGACCCGGGTTGTTGGCCAGGGCCTCCAATTCGCTTTGCACGCCAGGTGCGTCCTTGAGCACTCCCAGTTGGGCCAGTGCCAGGGCGCCTTCCGCGCGCAGGCCCGGATCGCTTGCGCCCAGATAGTCGCTCAACACCCGCTGGGCCCGGGGGACTTGGCGTCCGAGGGCGACCTGGTGCGCGGTCATGGCGGCCCGCACTCGCAGTGCGGCCGACTTGTTTTCGTTTTCCGCAAAGCGGAGCAGATCGTCGGTAAGCTCGGCGCGGGGATCCTCTTCCATTGATTCGTACCCGATCATGGGCACCAAGCTCAACGCACCCAGGACCAAGTCGGGTTCGGCGGATTCGAGGAGGGGGAGAAGAGCGCCCTGCAGCGCTTCCGCGTCGGGGTCCTCTCCATAAACACGGGCGGCGACCAGGAACAGGATCTGACGCCCCGTGCCCTTGGCGTCCGCTTCGCGATCCCAGGATTCTGTGGACTGCAGGCGTTTGTCCAGGGCCTCGTCAAAGGGTTCCCCGTACTCATCTCCCACCTCGATGGCCAGTTTGCGGGCCGCGTCCCAGAGCTCTTCCACGCTCAAGGAGCGCGCTTCGGAAAGCCGCACATCCAAAATGGCGGCGATTTCCTGTGATGAGGCCTGGGCCGATCCGGTGTCTTGAATCGGGCCAGGTGTGGGGGCTGCGAGAAGCAAGGGGCTGGCCAGGGCCAGCGAGAGGATTCGAAGGATCATTGCGGTCAGTGTGGGCGTGGGCCCGATGGGGTTCGATCTGTCCCGGGGTGCAAATCAATGCATCGGCAGTCCTGGGGGGGACTCCCGCTGGTAATCCCCGGAAATGGAGCGATCCGGGGTGGGCTTCAATCTACGATGCTGAACCGCGGGTCGTAGGGCCCTGAACCAATTTCATACCTTCGGGGGCCACTTTGGGTGTGCCGCCGAATCGGGCCCAATGGGAGCCCAAGGAGCGAGAGGGAGCCATGGAAGCCAAACCCAGCCCTGATTCAGGGGCCTTGACCCACGTAAAAAGGGGGGCGGACGGCCGCTCGGAGTCCCAGATGGTGGACGTGGGATCCAAAACTCCTAGCGATCGGCGTGCCCTGGCCCGGGCTAAAGTGCGATTTCCTAGCGGGGTATTGCAGGGGATCCTGGAGGACGGGGGGCCCAAGGGCCCAATCCTGGAGGTTTCCCGCGTAGCGGGGCTGCTAGGGGCCAAAAGGACAGCCGAATTGATCCCAATGTGCCATCCATTGGGCCTGCATCACGTGGAATTGCACTTTTCGGTGGCCGAGCCAGATGTGCTCGAGTTGCGCTGCTCGGCTTCGGTTACGGGGCCCACGGGGGTGGAAATGGAAGCCATGGTGGGGGCCTCCCTAGCCGCCCTGACCCTGTATGACATGACCAAGGGGGTCGACAAGGGGATCGTGATCGAGACCGTGGAATTGCTCGAAAAGTCGGGTGGCAAGTCTGGCACATGGTCCAAGGGATGACCTCCGCCCGGGTTTTGCGCTGACTCGGACCCCCTCCAGCGCTATCCTGTTGACCTACCTCCGGGGCCTTCTGCCCCTGGAACCACCCATGTCTATGGACAACCAAATGGACCTGAAGCTGATTCGCAACCTCGTACGCCTGATGGAACGAGGAGAACTGTCCGAACTTGAAATCGACGACCAGAAAGCAGGTATGCGCCTGCATCTGAAGCGCGGGGTCAAGTCCGACTCCTTGGGACCTGTCATGATGGTTCCCCCGGGAGCCTCGATGGCCCCCATGCAGGATGCTGCTGGGGCGGCACCTGTGCCTGTGGCACCGTCCACCGAAGAAGGCGGGCGCCCCGCTGGCGTCATCGAAATCACCAGCCCGATGGTGGGCACCTTCTACCGGGCTTCGGGCCCGGATGAGGACCCCTTTACCAGCGTGGGTACGCGTATCGATGACGAGTCCGTGGTCTGCATCATCGAAGCCATGAAGGTCATGAACGAAATCAAGGCGGAGTGCGCCGGCGAAATCGTTGAGATCCTGGTGGAGAACGGTGAACCCGTCGAATTTGGTCAGCCCCTGTTCCTGGTGAAACGCGCCTAATGTTCCGTCGTATCCTGATCGCCAACCGGGGCGAAATCGCCCAGCGTGTGATTCGAGCCTGTAAGGAACTCGATATCGAAACCGTTGCGGTGTACTCCGAAGCGGACGCGGATGCCTTGTATCTGCGCCAGGCCGACGAGACGATTTGTATCGGAAAGGCCGCTTCGGCTTCGTCCTACCTGGACATTCCTTCGATCATCTCTGCGGCGGAAATCGCCGATGTGGAAGCGATCCATCCCGGCTACGGTTTCCTTGCGGAAAACGCTCACTTCGCCGAGGTTTGCCAGTCTTGCCAGATCGGCTTTATCGGTCCCAGCCCGGACACGATCGCCGCGGTCGGAAATAAAGCACAAGCCCGCGAATTGGCGATTCAAGCCAAGGTTCCGGTGGTTCCCGGTTCTGATGGGCCCGTGAAAGACGAGGAGGAGGCGGTGCGTGTGGCCCAGGAAATCGGCTATCCGATCCTGATCAAAGCCTCCGCCGGTGGTGGCGGGCGCGGCATGCGCGTGGCCAGCAACGCGCCCAGCTTGAAGGCCGGATTGCGCGCCGCCCAAACCGAAGCCAAGATCGCCTTTGGTGATGACACAGTGTACTTGGAGAAATACGTGGAACGTCCTCGCCACATCGAGGTCCAAGTGCTCGGTGACAAGGAAGGACACGCCATTTACCTGGGGGAGCGCGATTGCTCGATCCAGCGGCGCCACCAGAAACTGATCGAGGAAGCTCCTTCGCCCTCGTTGAGCAACAAGCTGCGCGACAAGATTTGCGCTGCGGCCCTGCGCATGGTGAAAATCTCCGAGTACTACAACGCGGGAACCGTGGAATTCCTCGTGGATAGTTCGGACAACTTCTTCTTCATCGAAGTGAACGCCCGGATTCAGGTGGAGCACACCGTGACCGAGATGACCACGGGCATCGACATCATCCAACAGCAGATTCGACTTGCTTCTGGTGAGTCCTTGAAGATTCGCCAGAAGGATGTGCAAGTGCGAGGTCACACCATCGAGTGCCGGATCAACGCGGAGGATCCCACGAAGGACTTCCAGCCGTCGCCTGGCCTGATCGAGACCTTCATTCCGCCGGGCGGATTTGGTGTGCGCGTGGATAGCCACTGCTATTCGGGCTACACAATCCCGGCCCACTACGACTCCATGATCGGCAAGCTGCTCGTGCACCGCAACACGCGCGAAGAAGCCATTGCGACCATGCTTCGCGCCCTGGGCGAATTCGTCATCAAGGGTCCGAAGACGACCATTCCCTTCCTGATGGACATCCTGGGCCATGCGGACTTCCGCAGCGGAACCCACGACACGAGCTTTGTGGAGCGCCACTATTCCCCGCCCTCCAAGCGCTAGGACATAACCCATGAAAACAGCCTTGCAGCATGCAATCACCCTGTCGGCGGCCCTCTTTGTGGGGCTGTGGAGTGGTGGCTGTTACATCAACACCCAGCGCTTTCCCCAGCCCATGCCGGGCGTGGTGGAAGAGTTGCCGGTGGGGGCCAGCGATATTTTCAAGGCTGGCCCTGAAGAGGTTTTGCTCATGCGTATTTCGGATCCGGTGTATTTGCGCCGGCCCGGAGAAAGCTCGAGCTATCCCATGCACTTCCACAACAAACGCACCTATGTGAGCCCCGGCTATTGGGTCTTGTGTGAGGCCGGTGGACGTGCGGAGCTTGTGTTCATCACC
>JARGOW010000325.1 GCA_029212955.1 Planctomycetota bacterium
GATGCGGACATGCACGAGCCTTCGGTGGAGCAATACCTGGGACTACCCCGTCGTCAGGGATTGGCGGAGGTTCTAGCCGGCCAGCTGACCATCGACCAAGCCGTGCGCGCGACGTCCATCGACGGGGTTTCGATCATGGGGGCGGGCACTCGCCCCCAGAACCCTTCGGAGCTGCTCGGTTCCGACCGCATGAAAACGGTCATGAACCGATTGCGCCAGCGCTACTCCTACGTGGTCATCGATACCCCTGCGGCGCTCAATGTTTCCGACGCCAGCCTGGTGGGCTCCATGGCCGACGGAATCCTTCTGGTGGTCCGGCTTGGATCCACGGCGCGGTACCACGTACAGCGGACCCACAACACCCTGGAAGCCCTGGGTGGAAACGTGCTTGGAACCCTTTTGATCGACGCCAACCTGCCCAACATTGGAAAGGATTATTCCAAAGGTTGATCGTGGAGGGAGCGCGGGGAATCAGCCCCGTTTGCGCCGGATTTTTTTGGCTAGGGACCAGAGGTCCTTTTGCTCCCACTGGAGAGCGCGAGCGTAGTCGGGATAGCGGCTTTCGCGCCGACGAAAAGTCGGACTGTGGTGTACCCAGCGCCCACCGGGTGACCTGTGGCTCGGGTGGATCGCGTGCAGCAACTCGTGGAATATGATGTAGCGCACGAAGAACTCGGGGGCCCGGGGGTCGTCCAGCAGGGGGTGGATTCGGACCAGGTTGCGATCTTTGCTGTAGCTGCCCAGGCGCAGGCTCTTGAGCTTGCCGCGTGGATTTTGCTGGCTCCAGGTGATCGCGGGCAAGGGGAGCAAATCCTTGGCTGGGTCGTCGAGGGGTGGGTTTTCGAAGCCAAAGTGCCGGGGGAATTCCTGTGCTCCCACGGAGTGCAGAAGGGGGATAAGGTCGTAGTGCTGGCCCTGGGTTTTCACGCGCACGCGGCGCGGGGCTTTGGCGGGCAGGAGGGCCACACGAGCCTGAATCCACTGATCCAGCCGTTGGCTTGCGAGCCGCGCCCTGCGGCCCACCCGCAGCCAATGCCCCAGATCCTGAACGGTCTCCACGGGGGCCTCCTCAAAGAAGCCATGCAGGCCCAAATCCACTCCGGCGCTTTTGAATGGGCCATACCCCAGTGCCTTGGCTTGCACGGGGGTGCTGCGGCTCCGCGTGAAGCGCACTTGGACGGGAGCTCCGAGCTCTTGGGTCAAGGCCCGGGCGAGGGTATCGGTAGTCCACATACTGGGGCAAGGTTAGCGAAGTCATCCGCTCGGCGCAGGTCCGCAGGGGGCCGAGTCGCAGGTTTTGCAAAAAGGGATCCCCGGAAACTGGCAAGGGCCGCAACCCCCGGGGAGGTTGCGGCCCTTGCCGATTCGTATCGCGTTTGCGATCAGTCTTGGATCTCGAAGTCCTGGCCCTGATAGGCGCCGTCCCCGCTGATGGAGATACGGCGGCGGGTGGTCTGCAGATCGGCGGAGCCTGCGAAGGGGTTGTTGCCGCCGGAGCTAGGGCGCTGGGCGCTGATCCAGTAGGTTCCGGAGCGAACAGCCTTGACCTCGTAGGCGCCATCCTTGTTGGTGCGCACGCGGTAGCTCAAGGGGAACTCGGTGGCGGTTTCCATTTGCAGGTGAACCGTGGCGGCGCTCAAGGGAGCACCGTTGGGTCCGCGGACCACACCGCTGACGGTGCTGCCGGTTTCCATGCGAACATCCTTTAGGTTGGTTTCCACTCCTTCGGTGACGATCACGTTGCGCATGGCCGTGTTGGCAAAGCCGGAGTGCGAAATCTGGACCAGGTACTTGGTGGGGTGCAAACCACGCAGGATGAATTCGCCAGAAGCGTTGCTCTTCGCGCTCTTCTTGGTGGAGATGCCCGGGAACATTTCGCCCAGGCTGATATCGAAGCCGCTCCCGGTCCAATCGTTGTTGTCGGTCTTGATGGTGGCGCCGGCAATGGGCTTGCCGTTCGGGTCGACCACGCGGCCGCGGATGATTCCGCCGCCCTTCAGGGTGACATCGATTCCGCTGAGGTTCTGCCCATCGGTGATCGTGAAGGAGTTGGAGAGGGAGGGGGCAAAGCTGCCCGCTTGGGCTTCCACCAGGTATTCGCCGGCCATGGGCACGGTGATCTTGAAGGTGCCATCGGCGCTCTTGACCTTGGTGCGAGTCTTGCTGACAAACATGGTCAGCTCCGATCCGCGCATGGGTTGGCGTAGGTTGACGGTGAAGTTGGTGGCGGGCTCACCCTTGTCGTCGAACACCTGGCCCGAAACGGTGGGCAGGGAAGCGAGTTGGATGGTCACGTCCATTTCGCCGGCGTTGATACGCGGCTTGGTGGCGGTCTTGTATCCCTTGGCCGTGGCGCGCAGGGTGTAGTTGCCACCGGGAACGTCCTCGAAGAGGTAGTTGCCTTCCGCGTCGGTCTTGGCCTGGGTCTGGGTGCGGGATGCGCGGTTGGTCATGGAGAAGGCTTCGACCTTGGCGCCTTTGATGGGGTTGCCTTCCGTGTCGACGACCATGCCACCAAGGAATTGGGCGGCCTGCATCTCCACGTTACGCTCCACATCTGCCATGCCCGAGATGTTCAGGTTGGGGATGGTGACCTGGCCGTAACCTTCTGCGGAAACGGTGAGCACGTGGGTGTCCTTGGCGCAGTGGGGGAACTCGTAGGTGCCGTCTGCTGCGGAGGTGGTTTCGTGCTTGGTGGGGGAGCCTTCCAGGACGCCAGCGCCCAGGGCGGTGGGAGTCAAGACGACGGTGGCGCCACCGACCACGTTGCCCTGCGTGTCTTGGATGGTTCCGAATACACGGGAACCGCTGCCCATAACGAGCTCTTGCTCGATGACGGCGCCGGATGTGGCGTCCAGGGGGCTACGCTCCACGTGGGCGTACTCGGGGTGGACCGCGATCAGCGTGTACATGTCGAAGGATTCCACGTCCTTGAAACGGAACTCACCGTCCTTGTTGGTTTCGACGGTTCGGTCGGTGGTTCGATCCACATCACCGGGGCCGCTGAAGAACATGGCGGCTCCACCGAAGCGGGTCAGGGTGACTTTCGCGTTGGAGATGGCGCGGCCTTCGGAGTTGATCACGCGGCCAAGGATCTCGCCGGGCTGGCCCTCTCCTTTGGTGGTGATCGTGGTGCTGCCTTCTTCGACCACGTCCGGTGTGGAGGTCGTGCGCTCCGTGGGGGTGTCGATCCCTGCGAGGGCGGTGTCACCCGGCTCGGGCGTGTTTTCTGTGCTGACGTTTTGCTGGCCAGTGGGGTCGAGGCCGCTGGGGTCGTCCTGGTTGGAGCCGGATTGGCTCATAAAGTAGCCTCCAGCAGCGAGGGCAAGGATGACTAGAAGAGCAATGAAGGCGCGCATATCGTTCGGTGGGTGCGGGTGGGGGGATGCCGGGCAGTAGCGAAATTGCCGGGGCTGACAGCCCCAGGAGGCGTTCAGACGAGCAAAGGGGGAAAAGACTTCCCCACTAGGTGGATATTTCTTCCAACTCGGTCATCCGTGGGACCCCAGTTTGGGGCAGGCCACGGAAAGGGGGTCCTTCAGGAGCCCGCGGGGGCTGCTTTGGACTTTTCTGCGGAGCTGGATACATCCAGTGAACTCGGCAGAAAAGACTCCGAAGGTGAGAGAGATCCGAGGAAGTAGCAAAACAGCATCAGCTCGAAGTCCATCTTGCGTTGGATCGTCCACTTGGAGCCGCGCGGCAGCAGGGGCTGGCGGACCGAGGCCACCTCACCCGTCTTGCTTGCGATGACGCGCCAACCACGGCCGAAGCCCGCCTTGGGCACGATGCGGTAGGGCCGGACACCGGACCACACGTCGATGCGGCGCTGGACCAGGCGGGGGCGAAGTGAGGATCCCAGCCATTCGCGCGTATCCGTCCAAAGGGAGAATTGGGCCCGTTGTAGGCCCGGATCTCGCCGAATGATGAGTTTCTCTCCCTTTTCCGGCACGTATTCGCCACCCATGATCATTCCGCGCCAGTTGCGATGGACGTTCAGAACGCCCAAGGTTTCACCCTCTTCATTCAGAATGGTGTGGCGGGGAGACCACCAGCCAGAAAGGCGGGTGGAGAAGTTTTGCATCTTTTGGGCCATGGTCAGCAGGGGGGTCCGGGTCGAGACGCAGTAGCTTACCCGGTCGGAAGCGCGGGTGGGGAGTTTTCGTGTGCCAGGAGGCTCCTAATGGGGCTGGTGTCCCAGGAGGAGTTGGCTGGCTCTCACAATGGCCGCAGCGGCCAGGTCCAAATCCCCGGGGTTTGGTCGAAAGGGAAGGGAGAGGCGCAGGCTGCAGGAAGCCTCCGATTCGGGCACGCCCATGGCTAGCAATACCTCCGAGGGTGCGTGATGGGTGGCATCGCAGGCCGATCCTGCGGAGGCGAGCAGGCCTTCGGCCTCGAGCAGGGGGAGCAGGATCTCCGACGGGCAGCCGGGTAGGTACAGCTGGGTGGTGTTGGGAACCCGGGGGCTTTCGCTGCCGTGGACCCGGGACCCTGGAAGGGCTCGCAGCACATGGGCCTCCAGCCGGTTGCGGGCCTGGGCCAGGTCTTCCAAGCCTTGGGTGTCCTGTACTTGGGCCAAGGCATGCTCCGCCGCGTGTCCCATACCCACGATCCCAGCCACGTTCTCGGTGCCTCCGCGCATTCCCCGTTCCTGACCTCCGCCGTCCAACCAGCCCACACTCTTTGGGGTCTCGCGTAGATACAGTGCACCCACGCCCTTCGGGGATCCGAATTTGTGCCCTGAAATTGAAATCCAATCGGCGCCCAATCGGTCCGCGTGGAACGGGAGTTTTCCAGGTGCTTGCACGGCGTCCACATGCCAACGGGCACCGGACCCGTGAATGCGGTCGGCCCAGCCTTCCATGTTTTGGATAACCCCGGTTTCATTGTTGGCCAGGATGGTGGAAACCAGGGCGGGCTGTTCGCGGTCCAAGAGTTCTTCGAGCGCGGCCAGGGTGACCTGGCCCGCGGAATCCACGGGCAGCTTGTGGGTTTCAAATCCGCGCTCGGCCCAGAGTCGGGCGGCGCCTTTGGTGGCGCTGTGCTCCACCGCTGATATGGCGATTGACCCGGGGGACGTTTGGTCCGAAAGTGCCCAA
>JARGOW010000326.1 GCA_029212955.1 Planctomycetota bacterium
GCTGCTGATAGATCGCGGGCTTGAGCGAACCCACGTAGGGCAGGTTCCGGTAGCGGCCAGCGTAATCCAGGCCATAGCCCACCACGAAGAGGTCCTCCACTTCGAAGACCTTGAAGTCCGCGTCGAAATCGAGGGAGCGGCGGGAGGGCTTGTCGAGGAACACGCACGACTTTACATCGGCGGCACCCCGGGCCAGAAACTCCTTCTTGAGGGCGTTCATGGTCTTGCCCGTGTCGAGGATGTCGTCCACGAGCAGCAGGTTGCGTCCCACCACTTCGTTTTCCTCGGGCAAGAAGTTCACCTTCAAGTCGCCGGAGGTGGTGCCGCTGCCATAACTGGAGCAGGCGCAGAAGCCCAACTCAAGGGGGATGGGGATGCGGCGAATAAGATCGGAAGCAAAGATGCACGATCCCTTGAGGACCGAAATGACCGTGAAGTCGCGGCCCTGGTAGTGGGCGGTGACTTCCTTGGCGACGCGGTCGATGCCTTCGACGATTTGAGCTTCGGGATAGAGCTTTTGCTCGATGTCCTGGTGCATGGGGCCCTCCGGGGCGTTTATTAATGCGGGGGCGGCGCATTCCGGCGCCGTTCGGGTTCGCGAGTTTACTCCAGGTGGCATGGCTGGGGAAGCGGTCCAGGGCCCGATTCTCAACCTGAATTGCAAGGTTCCATGCCCAGGCTCAACACGGGACCCGGGCGATCGCAAAAAACTAGGGGGAGGATCCGCTGTCACGGAAACATGGGAGCCCTCCCCTAGGAGCTGGGGGGCTGCCCTGGGACCTGCGAACCGGTCACATGCCCCCGCCAACCAGCCTGTCCCCGTGGTATTCTCTCGCCCTGATTCCCGCCATTCGCCCCCGCCAATGATCTTCCATGTCGCCTTCCCAGCCCGATGATCCCACTGGTCCCCTTCGGGACGCCCTCCAATTCTCCCCCGAGAATGTGCCCCTGCGCCTGCACCTGGCCAAGACCCTGATGGGTCTCAACCGATTCGATGAGGCCGTGGAAGAATTCCAAACCGCCAGCAAGCTCGAGCCTGCCAATGACACCCTGCGTTTGGACCTCGGGGACTGCTATCTGGCCCAAGGAAAAGTGCAGCATGCGGGTGTTCTGGCAGACTTGTTGATCGCAAGGGCGGAGCCCGCGGGCATGGCATTCCTTTTGTTGGCCCGGGTTCGCAGCGCGGAGGGCGCCTTCCAGGATGCCCATGCCGCCTTCCTGCGCGCAGTGGATGTGGATCCGACCTGCGGAACCCACGAATGGGCCAAGGCCCTGGGATTCTCCGCCCCCACCCAGGAAGAGGAAGAAGAACAACCCCAACGCCTGGCTGCGGGCCATGGCGGACGGGACCCCGGCGACACGGAGAACCTGCTCGGGGATTCGGACTTCGAGCGCCCAAAAATCGACTTCGACCATGTGGGTGGCATGCAGACGGTCAAGGATGAGATCTCCCTGCGGGTGATCCAGCCCCTGGCCCACCCGGAAATGTTCGCGGCATACGGCAAGTCCGTGGGCGGCGGGGTATTGCTCTACGGCCCCCCGGGCTGCGGCAAGACCCACATCGCCCGGGCCACGGCCGGGCAAGCCAAAGCCCAATTCCTGTCCGTGGGCATCCACGATGTGCTCGACATGTGGATTGGCAACAGTGAAAAGAATCTGCACGCCATTTTTGAAGAGGCTCGTAGGCGGGCCCCTTGCGTGCTCTTTTTCGACGAGGTGGACGCATTGGGCGCAAAGCGTTCGGACATGTCCGGAAGCGCGGGGCGAACGGCCGTGAACCAGTTCCTAGCCGAACTGGACGGGGTCCAGGCCCAGAACGAAGGCGTCCTGGTGCTGGCCGCAACCAACGCGCCCTGGCAGCTGGACTCGGCCTTCCGCCGACCCGGACGCTTCGATCGATTGATCTTCGTGCCCCCGCCCGATGCCAATGCCCGGGTGGAAATCTTGCGCGTGCTTTTGGAAGGCAAACCCTGCGAGACCTTGGACCTCGACAAGGTGGCGCGCAAGACCGACAAGCTATCGGGCGCGGACCTGATGGGCATGATCGACGTGGCGGTCGATGGCATCCTGCGCGAGGCCCTCAAAACCGGGAAACCCCGTCCTTTGACCACAAAGGACCTCTTGAAGGCTAGCAAGGGATTCTCACCCTCCACCTCCGAGTGGTTTGCCACGGCCAAAAACCACATTCTGTTCGCCAATCAAGGCGGCACGTACGACGAGGTCGCCCGCTACATGGGCCTCAATTAGAAGCTTCACTCCATGGATGAACGTATCGAAAAGGTTCGGCTTCTCATCGGGCACGAGCGCTACAAGGAAGCACTGGAACGGCTCACCTCGATCCTTTCCGAAGACCCTGAGAACCGCCAAGCCCTCTTTCTGCAATCCATCGCGTTGCAGAATATGGAACATTGGAAGCTGGCACTTCAATCGTCCAAGACCTTGGTCACCGTCGCTCCGGATTGGAGTTGGAGTCACCATCGTGTCGCATCGGTCCTGAACGGGATCGACAAGGAGCGAAAGGCGTTGCCATTTGCCCACGAAGCCTTGAGGCTGGATCCCGAAGAGCCGGACCACTTCGCGTTGCTCGCCTATTGCCACTCGGGCCTGGACGATTGGAAAAGCATGTTGCAGGCTGCAGAAAATGGCCTGCGACTCGATCCGGAGGATCAAAGCTGCACACTGCTCCGTTCCCACGCCCTTCGCCTCCTAAACCGTCGCGACGAAGCCGGCAGCGCCATCGAACGATTGGGAGAATTGTCCCCCAACGACCCAGACGTGCACAATTCCATGGGCTGGCTGTGCCTGCAGGATGGCCGGCCCACCGAGGCCATGAATCACTTCCGGGAAGCTCTGCGGCTGGATCCAGATGACGGGGGCGCGCGGGAAGGTCTGGCCGAAGCCCTCAAGGGCCAGAACATCCTGTACCGCCCGATTCTCGCCTGGTACATGCTCAGTGCCCGATTGGGTCAAAAGGGCAGCATGGCACTGATCCTGGGACTTTGGTTTGGCATGCGCTTGCTCGAGCACCTGCCCGGACCCGATTGGATTCCTATCTCACTCTTCGTCGTATATTTCCTGTTCGTTTGGCTGAGCTGGGTGGGCAGTAGCCTGTTCGATCTGCTGCTCTACCTTCGCCGGGACCTTCGGGACATCCTCGCCAAGCGGGAACGGACCGGTGCCCAGATGCTAGGTATCTCGCTCCTTTGTGGAATCCTCCTGGCCCCAATCACCCTGGTCTTCGGAAAAGGACTCGTCTCCGCACTGGTCTTTGGCGTCTTCTTCTTAGTCGGCATTCCCATCTCAGGTGCAATCGGAATGCCAAATGCGAAGTCGCGAATGATTGGCAATCTCATTGCAGCAAGTGCATTCCTCATGGCTATGGCGGGAACCTTATTCGTCCTTTCCGAGCCTCGCTTCGACCCCGAACTCCAACCACCCGTGTACGGGTATGGCCCGACACTACTTTCGATCAGCCTTATTATCTCCCTGCTGTCCACGCTAGCCATGACTGGGTTGGGGCTTGTACCGGAAGGCCGTGGGAAGAGATAGAAGTTCGACCGTAAGGTATTGATTCGACATCGGCCCATTCCGCGGGCCTAGCTCCATGAGCGATCACACAAAGCGCACCTTCAGGGTGCGCTTTTTTGTTTCGTTCAAAATCAAATCAGCACTGATTTACTAGGAATTGAAATGCACACGAACACAGGTTTGCAACCTTGTCACCTTGCTTTGAAAGTTCGATGACGTGGGTCAAGAAACGCCGCGAATTGAATTGCGACTGGCGCGCGCCCCTGAGAAAGTGGCCCACGAAAGTTGGACCCCACGTACCCAATTCCTCGAGCGCACTTTGCCGGGGAAAAGATTAGGACCCTCTATGTCTAATACTGCGGCTACCCCGGCCTCGTCGCGAATGGAGTCATTCCATTATGACGACGACATTGTAAGGAAGTTTACCCTCGCGACCCTCGTTTGGGGTCTCGTCGGAATGTTGGTTGGCTTGTTGATTGCTGTGCAATTGGCCTGGCCTGCTGCCAACATGGACACCCCTTGGTTGACCTTTGGAAGACTGCGCCCCCTGCACACCAACGCGGTGATTTTCGCGTTTGGAGGCAACGGAATCTTTGCAGCCATCTACTACTCCTCCCAGCGACTGCTCAAGGCCCGCATGTTTAGCGACGCCCTCAGCCGCATTCACTTCTGGGGATGGCAGTTGATCATCGTAGCGGCTGCGCTCACGCTCCCCCTGGGCATCACGCAAAGCAAGGAATACGCCGAGCTTGAATGGCCCATCGACCTGGCGGTCGTGGTGATTTGGGTGGTCTTTGCCGTCAACTTCTTCGGCACCTTGGTCAAGCGTCGCGAGCGCCACCTCTACGTGGGTCTTTGGTTCTACATCGCCCCGACGATCATCGCGATCGCGGTCCTGTATATCGCCAACAACGCCGCCCTCCCGGTCACCATGACCAAGAGCTACTCGGCCTACTCCGGCGTGCAAGATGCCTTCATGCAGTGGTGGTATGGCCACAACGCTGTGGCATTCTTCCTGACCACGCCCTTCCTGGGCCTGATGTACTACTTCCTGCCCAAGGCTGCCAACCGCCCCGTTTACAGCTATCGCCTGTCGATTCTGCACTTCTGGTCCCTGGTGTTCATCTACATCTGGGCCGGTCCCCACCACCTGCTGTACACCTCCACTCCGGAGTGGCTGACCACGGTCGGCATGTTGTTCTCCCTCATGCTTTGGATGCCCTCCTGGGGAGGCATGCTGAACGGTCTGCTGACCCTGCGCGGCGCTTGGAACAAAGTGGCCGAGGATCCGATCCTCAAGTTCTACGTGGTTGCCGTGACCTTCTACGGTATGAGCACCTTCGAGGGCCCCATGCTCTCGATCAAGAGCATCAACGCTCTGTCCCACTACACCGACTGGACCATCGCGCACGTGCACTCCGGTGCCCTTGGCTGGAACGGTTTCATGATCTTCGGTATGGCTTACTGGCTCATGCCGCGCCTCTTCCAGACCGGCAAGCTATGGAGCCTGAAGCTCTGTACCACCCACTTTTGGATTGGCACGATCGG
>JARGOW010000327.1:0-2714 GCA_029212955.1 Planctomycetota bacterium
GCTTGCTGGGCGCCGCCTACCTGATCTTCGCCAAGATCGGTTCCTGGCGCATCATGCTTAGCTGCTGGAGCGGCCTCATCGCCACCACCCTGCTCTGCAACGCTTTGAGCCCGAGTGAAGGCCACTACCTGTCCGTGGGCCCCTGGTGGCACCTCATCGCAGGCGGCTTCGTGTTCGGCTCCATTTTCATGGCGACCGACCCCGTGTCGGCCTCGCAAACCAATACGGGCCGCTGGATCTATGGCTTCCTCATCGGAGCTTTGACCGTGGTGGTTCGCGTTCTCAACCCGGCGTACCCGGAAGGCATCATGTTGGCCATTATCTTCATGAACGTCTTCGCGCCGACCATCGATCACTTCGTGACCAAAGCCAACATCAAGCGTCGGGAGGCTCGCCTTGGAGTTCAGTAACAAATACATCATGGGGTTCACCCTCATCCTGTGCCTCGTGTGCGCGCTGGGTGTGTCCGCCACCGCCGTGGGGCTCAAGCCCCTCCAGGACAAGAACAAACTCTTGTTCAAGCAAAAGAACGTGCTGTTGGCCGCGGGTGCCATCGATGAGGGCGATTCGAATGAATTGGTCGCCCAGCTCTTCGAGCAGATCACCCAGGTCATCATCGAACGCGAAACCGGAAAGGTGGTCGAAGGTGACCCCGAATCCATCGACACCATCAAACTGTCGAAGGATTCCAGCACCAGCGAGCCCATCCCCTCCGAGTTCCGGCGCACCATGGTCAAGCGCATCTCCCACCAGGTTTTGGCCTACGAGGTCAACATCAAGGGTCTGAAGAAGATCAAGGGACTCGCTGCCGATCACGAAAGCCCGGACACGATCGAGTGCCTGGTGATCCCGATCCGCGGCAACGGACTTTGGGGCCCCATGTTTGGCTTCATTGCCCTTTCCCCCGATGGCAAAACCGTGCGCGGTATCACCTACTACCAGCACAAGGAAACCCCTGGACTGGGTGGAGAAGTCGACAACCCCAGCTGGAAAGCCCTGTGGCCTGGCAAGGTCGCCCTCGACGATACGGGCAAGCCCGTCATCAGCGTTGTGAAAGCAGGCGCGGTTCAAAACCCCGAGTTTGAAGTGGACGGCATGTCCGGCGCCACCATCACCAGCAAGAGCGTCTCCAACATGCTGCACCTTTGGCTCGGCGATGCTGGATTCGGCCCCTACCTCAAAACCAAGAGCGGCGCCCAGTAAAGGCAAGACACCATGGATAACGAAACGAAAGAGGTCCTCAAAGACCCCATGCTGATCAAAAACCCGATCACCATCCAGGTGCTCGGAATCTGCTCGGCCCTGGCCGTGACCACCCAGCTCAAGCCGGCCCTGGTCATGACCGCCGCCCTCACCGCGGTTTTGGTTTGCTCCAACACCATCATCTCTTTGCTGCGCAATAAGATCCCCGGATCGATCCGCATCATCACCCAGCTCGCCATCATCGCCTCCCTGGTGATCGTGGCCGACCAGGTCCTGCAGGCCTTCGCCTTCGACGTGGCCCGCTCGCTTTCAGTCTTTGTGGGACTGATCATCACCAACTGCATCGTGATGGGTCGCGCCGAGGCCTTTGCCATGGCCAACCCGCCGGGCAAGGCAGCCTTGGACGGACTGGCCAACAGTTTGGGCTATGGCCTGATCCTGGTCACCGTGGGCGCCTTCCGCGAGCTGTTCGGCTCGGGCAAGCTGCTCGGCCACACCATCCTGGAGCGCGCAGCCGACGGCGGCTGGTACGTGCCCAATGGACTCATGGTGCTCGCCCCCGGCGCGTTCTTCCTGATCGGATTCTTCATCTGGATCCAACGCACCCTGACCCCTTCACTCAACGAGGAGGCCTAAGCTATGGATCTCGTCAACATCTTCCTGACCGCGGTCGGCATCGAGAACATGGCCCTGGTTTTCTTCCTGGGCATGTGCTCCTTCTTGGCCGTGTCCAAGAAGGTTGAAACCGCCATGGGTCTCGGCATGGCCGTGACCTTCGTGCTGCTTATCACCACCCCGCTCAACAACCTGATCTACACCTACCTGCTCAAGGAAGGCGCTCTCGGTTGGATGCTGGGCCCGGAAAAAGCCGCCGGCATCGACCTTTCCTTCCTGGCATTCATCGGATTCATCGCCACCATCGCCGCCGCCGTGCAGCTGGTTGAGATGACCATCGACAAGTTCTCCCCCACGCTCTACGCGTCCCTGGGTGTGTTCCTTCCGCTCATCGCGGTGAACTGCGCCATTCTCGGAGCTTCCCTGTTCATGATGGACCGGGATTACGACGTGGCCCAGTCCACCGTGTTCGGCTTCGGCTCGGGCCTCGGCTTCTGGATGGCCATGGTGGCCCTGGCCGCCATCCGTGAGCGTCTCAAGTACTCCAACATCCCGCCCGCATTGCGCGGCTTGGGCATCACCTTCATCATCTCCGGCCTGATGGCCATGGGCTTCTCCATCTTCGGAGGTATCCAGCTCTAGGGCTGGAGGAAACCAACCATGGAAACTGTACTTCTAGGAGTGGGCATGTTCACCGCAGTGGTGATCGCCCTCGTTATCATCTTGATGATCGCTAAGAGCCAATTGGTGGCCAGCGGCGCGGTCAAGATCACTATCAATGGGGACGCCGACGGGGCCGTGGAAGCTGCGTCCGGAGGCACCCTGCTCTCCACGCTTTCCGACAAGAAGATCTTCGTGCCCTCCGCCTGTGGCGGCGGTGGAACCTGCGCCCAGTG
>JARGOW010000327.1:2724-5072 GCA_029212955.1 Planctomycetota bacterium
CTTCTGCCCACCGAGGAAGGCTTCATCAACCGCGGCATGGCCAAGGAAGGCTACCGCCTCGCCTGCCAGGTCAAGGTCAAGCAAGACATGGAAATCCGTGTCGATCCTTCGATCTTCTCCGTGGAGAAATGGGAGTGCGAGGTCGTCTCCAACGAAAACGTGGCCACCTTCATTAAGGAATTTGTGGTCCGCCTACCCAAGGGCAAGAAGATCAACTTCACCTCGGGCGACTACATTCAAATCGAAATCCCTCCCTACGAGGCCTCCTACAAGGAGTTCGATGTGGAGACGGAGTACCGCGGCGACTGGGACCACTTCGACCTGTGGCAATTCACGGGTAAGAACGAGGGCACCATCGAGCGCGCCTACTCCATGGCCAACTACCCCGATGAGGGCGACGACATCGTCATGCTCAACGTGCGTATCGCCTCCCCCCCCCCGCGCATGCCGGACGTGCCCCCGGGCATCGGCAGCTCGTACATCTTCAACTGCAAGCCTGGCGACAAGGTCATGGTTTCGGGCCCCTTCGGTGAATTCCACATCCAGAAGACCCAGCGCGAGATGTGCTTCATCGGTGGTGGCGCCGGCATGGCGCCCCTGCGCAGCCACATCATGCGTCTGCTTCTCACCGAGAAGACCGACCGCAAGATGAGCTACTGGTACGGAGCCCGCTCCGTGCGCGAGATGTTCTACACCGAGGATTTCGACAAGCTGGCGGAAGCCAACGAGAACTTCGAGTGGCACGTGGCCCTGTCCGATCCGCAAGAAGAGGACAACTGGGATGGCTACACCGGCTTCATCCACAACGTGGTGCTCGCCGAGTACCTCTCCAAGCACCCCGCCCCCGAGGATATCGAGTACTACATGTGTGGCCCGCCCATGATGAACTCGGCCGTTATGAAGATGCTGGACGACCTGGGCGTGGAGCCCGAGATGATCCTGCTCGACGACTTCGGCGGCTGATCCAAAACCAAACCAACCCCGACCTGAAATGACTTCCAAGACATTCGGCCATCGGGCAACAAACATCGTGGTGGCCCTTGCCACTGCGATGTTTTTGTTTGCCTGCAACAAAACCGTCGAAAGCCCCATCGTGCAAGTGGGTGGCAACACCATGGGCACCACTTGGGTGGCGACCCTGACCCCGCCCACCGACAACGACCGCTCCCACGGCGGATGGCTGCTCCTGATCCAAAAGGCCTTGGACGAGGTCGACGGGGCCATGAGCACCTACCGGGCCGACTCGGACTTGAATCGTTTCACCGGGGCGCAACCCGGATCCCCCGTGCCCCTGTCGCCCCATACGCAAACGGTTCTGGTTGCCGCGCGCCGGGTGCACCGGGATTCCCACGGGGCGTTTGACCCGACCATCGGAGGCTTGTTGGAGCTTTGGGGCTTTGGGGTCAAGCGTACGAATGCGGGAGAGGCTTTTTCCAAGGAGGCCCCGGAACCGGCCGCGATTCTGGCCCAGCTCGAGGCCTCGGGCTTGAGCAAAGTGCAGAGCCTGGACGGGGATGCCACAATTTTCGCGGAGAATCCCAGCGCCCTGTACCTGGACTTTTCCGCCATCGCAAAGGGCTATGGGGTGGATCGAGTGGCTGCGGTACTGCGCGAAAACCACGTGGAGAATTTCCTCATCGAAGTGGGCGGCGAGGTGGTGACCGGTGGGCAACGGCCAGGCGGAGGCCCCTGGCGTCTGGCGATCGAAAGTCCCCTACCCGATCGACCGGATCTGACCGCACGCCTTCAACTCACCGACCGCGCCCTCGCCACCAGCGGCAACTATCGCAACTTCCGTGAGCTCGGCAACGGGCAAGTGATCTCCCATACGATCGACCCCCGCACGGGCCGCCCCGTGGAGGATGCACCCGCCAGCGTCTCCGTGCTCGCCCCCACATGCATGGAAGCCGACGCCTGGGCCACGGCCCTATCGGTATTGGGGCGCCAGGGCTTGGCCATCATCGAAGGGATGCCCCAGGTGGAGGCCCGCATGATCCTTATGGCAAAGGGACGGGAGGTCGAGCGTATTCGCACCACTTCGGGCTGGCCCAAAACTCCTGTGCAATCTGCGGAGTAGTACCTGAATGCGGTGTCAGGCACGTCGTCACCCCCCGTCTAAGAGATTGCCAGGTGTGGTAGGAAATCCGTTGGCGCCCACTCCATGCCGGACGACCATTTCCCCGACGCTTTTGTGGGGAAAAATGGCGACAACGCGCCGGTCACAGTATTCACCGAATCTCCACCCGCTATCATGGGGAGCACATCCCTGCGGATTACCCCATGAAACGACCCCTCCTTCGCCTTTTCGGCCTGTTTCTTCTCGTCCCCCTGGCCACTAGCCAGCAAAC
>JARGOW010000328.1 GCA_029212955.1 Planctomycetota bacterium
CCGCTGCGTTTGAGCAGGGGTTCGAAGAGTTCCACCGTGGCGCGTACCAGGGCCCCCAGATCTTCGAGTTGGGCATCGTGCACCCTTTCTCCCCTTTCCATTCGTCGCAGGTCGAGCACGTTTTCAATCAGCATGGAAAGGCGGGTGGACTCTGCGGACAACGCTTGCAGGTAGTTCTTGCGCTTCTCCGGGTCCTGGACATGGTCATCCGCGAGCAACTCGGCCACCAGGCGAATCCCCGCCAGGGGAGTCTTGAGTTCGTGGGTCACCGTTGTCAGGAACTCCCCCTTGAGCCGGGCTGCCTGGGCTTCCTTTCCCGCAGCACGAAGGGCCAACCAAGCACCACCCCCGCAAAGGGCTGCCAAGGCCACAACAAGAGCCGCCAATAAAACCGGGCCCGACGTCGGCGAATCCTCCGCCTGCAAGGGCAAACTCGCCCCCACGAAGTCCGGGATCACCGAAGCGGGGGCGCGCTGCCCAACCTTCGCCGGTTCTAGGGAGCTCACCAATTGCACCGGAACGTCCACATGTTCGCGGGCCCACCGGATCAGGTCGGCACGTTCCAGCCAAACGCCCCGGCTCTGATCGGGGAACAGCACGGCCAAGATGCCCGATGGAAGCACGGACCAGGTGGACTCGGAACCGCTGGCGAACCGATCCTCCAAGGGCAATAGCTGGACCCACCGCTTGCGGCGTTCCGCTTGCTCCTTGGACCAGGTCACGCCTTGATCGAAGGCCAACCCGTGGTCCGTAAGTCGCAGGGCCAGGGATTGGGCGCGTTCCGGATCCAGGTGACCAAAGACCTGCAGGGCGTCCGCGGGCAACGCTTTGTCACGCGCGGCCAACAACAGCAGGCGAGAAGCCCTGACTTCCGGGGGAGCGGTGCCTTCGATTTCGCCTAGGAGGGAGTCGCGCCATTCGGCTTGACCCTGGCGATGGGCGAACCAGGCCGCCTGCATGCGCAACCGATCCCTTGCGCTGGAATGCACGCCCGGATCGCGGAGGGCGCGCTGCCATAGGGCGGTAGCTTCCTCGCCCGTGGCCCGGCTGGCCCGGCGCACCAGGTCCCTGGCCAGGGCATCCAACCCCCCGTCGGCGTCGGCGGTTTCGGGGATGAGCCAGCCCATGGCTTCGGGGGTCACCAGCTTGCCCGCGTGCCATTCAAATCCCTGGGCCTCAGGGGTTTGCTCGAGGAAAGCGGGGTCCAAAATGGCCCGCCGCAATTCCCTGGCGCCCAATTGTTCCGTGCGCTGGGACACCCACAGGGCCTGTTCATCCCGCTGCTCCACAACGCTTTGAAGGTTGACCACCACCGCCACAATCAAAGCCACCCCCGAGGCCAGAGCTAGAACCACCCACCCGAAGCCGGAGAAGGCCGCCGGGGTCCGGGGGTTGCTTGCCGGCCCTGGGTGGCCCGGTCCGGTCGGTTTCTGGTCGCTCCATGCCATATCTCAGACTCCAGGATAGGGAGCACCATCCGGTGAGATGTCATAAAGTCGTCAAGAACCCGTTGCCCAACGGGTCTCCAGCGCGTTTCAGGCCCCTGACCCGTAGACTTCTGCACCCATATGGATAGGCTAGAAGTGGTACCCACCACCGACCCGCCCCGCTTAGAGACATGAAGATTTCCACCCTACTTCCCATCGTCCTCCTCCCCCTGGCCCTGGCCTTCACCTCTTGCACCAAGAATGAGGAAGCCCCCGCATCCGATGGAACCCAGAACGCCATCGAGGACGTGACCAATGCGGCCCAAGACGCCGCCAACGCCGTGGTCGGGATGTTCGAAGGGGTTCACTCCGTGGAGTGCGGTTGCAGCGACGTGGTGACCACCACCAAAGACTGTGGCAACTATGTTCAGGTTGGCGGAGCCTACCTTGAAATCGAAGGGGACTTGGGCCTGGGCGTTATGGAATGGTGCGGCCAACACGGCGTGAACGCCCAGGTGAAAGGCGAGGCCAAGGACGGAAAGTTCATGACCGAATCACTCACCGTGGTCCCCTAGGGCCCGGAAAGCAAAGGACCTGACCCACAGGGTCAGGACCCCCTGGAGTGCCCGGCAGCCCTTGGCTGTCGGGCATTTTTCGTGCCCCAGGTCTGCCCTAGAAGCCTTGCAAGCCGAATTCATGTTCCAGAAAGCGACAAGCGGGGCAATCCCCGATGAATCCAGGATTGCATGAAAAGTCCACCGGTGGATGGCAGTTGAAGGGCAGGCATGACTCTCCGTGCCCCATTCCCCCTCCCTGCCTCCAAAATGAAACGAACCCTTCCTATCGCAGTATCCGCACTTTGCTTGAGCACCATTCTGGCTGCCCAACCCCAGCAACCGGAAACGAATGTCCTCTCCGAGCGAGGAGTCTCCGCTGAGCGGGGGCCCCTTATGCCCTCGCCCGCCGCCGAGCTTCAGAAGGATGCGACGCCGACGGCTCGCCCCACCCGCGGGCGCGGCATTCTAGGCCCTGACCGGGTGCTCCCAATCGAGTCCCAAGAGGCCACTCCCAACCGGGCGAAAACCCATTGGAGTACGGATCGCCACGGCAACCACTGGGCACGGGGTGCCGACTACAAGGCTGGATTCACCCCGAGGGGCATGGAGTTCGTGCCCTTCCTTGGAAGCTCTGCATCCAAGAGTTACCCGGTTCAGTTCACCCTCGAATCCGTGCGGATCGGGTCGGAGCCCTTGGCCCTAACCGAAAAGGGAAAGGTGTCACGGGAGGGCAATCAAGTGGAGATCGATCGGGGTAGCACCCAGGTTCTGTACGACCTCACCGCTGAATCGGTGGAGCAGTCCTTTGCTTTCGCGGACCTTCCCCAGCAAGGAGAATTGGTGCTGCACATCGCATTGCACACCGAGCTCCAAACGGAGTTCCGCGACAATGTGGTGACCTTCTCGAATGCACTCGGAGGCCTCACCTACGACCACGCCATCGCGATCGATGGCAAGGGCAACCGCATCAGCCTGGACATCCTGCCCTCGGGTTCAGGGCTGGATCTGGTGGTTCCCGCGTCCTTTGTTGCCGCAGCCGACGGCGACCTCATCGTGGATCCCTTGATCCAAACCTTTTCCGTGGATGTGCTTCCTGGTGCAACTCTTTCCGATCCGGACATCGCCTATTCCTATACCGACAACGCCTACGCCGCCGTATACGAGGAACAGTTTTCTGGCAGCGACACCGACATTTACTGTCGTGTGATCGATGGAACGACGGGATCCGACCTTGGCCTCAGTAGGTACATCGACAGCTCCAACGAAGTCTGGCAGTCCCCCGCCATTGGCTTTCAATTTTTCTATAACAACTTCATCGTGGTTGCCGAGTCCCAGAACCTGGGCGAAACCGAAGGCAACATTCGAGCCCGGACTTTCACAAGTTCGGTCCTGGGAGTCAGTCCCATCATCGACGTCGCTTTGCACGGCTCTTCCTTCGATTGCAAGGCGCCCGACATCGGCGGCAATGTGAACCAACCGTTCTATTCGATCGTATGTGTGGTCTGGGAGCGCGACTTCGGGACAGATCGGGACATTGGGTACGCCACCCTGAATGGCGATGGAACGATCGATCAGCCCGCGGCTGTCCTGCGCACTTCCGCCTCGTTTGACTTTGGGGAGCCCGCCATATCGAAGACCACCGGGCAGCAAAACTTCGGGTCCCATTGGGCGGTTGCATGGAGCAGGGACCCGGTTGGAACCGGAGCCAGTGCGGTCGAAGTTCGACGAATCGATCGAACCGGAGCCCCCTTGGGCACCGAATTCCTGGCCGCGGCAAGTTCAACTCAGAACTTTAGGGAAGTGGCCGTTTCCACCCCGCTGGTCGATGAGGACCCCACCGGAAATCGATACTTCCTGGTGGCTGCCGAAAGGAGCCCCAACGTGCTCAACGACCACGTCGTGGTCCTTTGCGCCGGGGACGCCACCACAGACTCCATCATCCTAGAAGAGACCATCCACGAGGACCTAAGCCGCGATCAGGACGCCATTCAGTTTGCGGCCACGGCATATTCTTGGATCACAGTATTCACACGGCATTCGTCTGCACTGGAATGGAACAACTATGCCTGTGCACTCCGGGTCGTTGGGCACGAGCTCGCAGTCTCGGAGGTTCCCTACTTGGTCGATTCGATGACCCATGGAATTCCCGGGCAAATCCCCCTCCCCCTTGCCGTCGCATCCGCCGTTTCGGGCGGAGCTCCGGGTACCAACGAAAGAGCTGCCCTTGTGTGGCCTACGGAACTCGCGACTGGGGACTCCTCCATCCGGGGTGCTTTGATGGAAGCCGACACGACTCGAATCGCGGGCTACCAATACTGCTACGGTGCCATCAACAGTACCGGGAAAGGCGCCTTCATCATCGCCCACGGAACCCCCTGGACCATGGACCCCATAAACCTCACCGCGGTTCGCATGCCCCTGTATCAGTTCGGCTACTTCCTATCCGGAAGCGGCTTTGGCCACATTCCAAACCCGGGCGGTAGCGATGGATCGCTTTGTCTTGGCGGGGGTATCGGTCGATACAACCTGGCCAGTGAAATCGGATACACCGGCGATACCGGTACCCTCGAATTGACCATCGATCCCACCCAAATCCGCCAGCCCATGGGCCCGGTTTCTGCGATCGTGGGTCAGACCTGGCGCTTCCAAGCGTGGTTCAGGGATACCGCCGCGGGTGTTGGAAACTCAAACTTCTCGAATGGCGTAGCGGTTACGTTTGAGTGATGTGGACAGCCGGTCCCATTCCCGCCAGTCAGGCTTCGGGCAAATCTCGTTGATCTAACTTTCGAGCGGGCCTGTTCCTCAATACGCCTCCGCGCGCTCCTCGCTAATAGCGGAGAGGGTGCGGGGGCGTTTGCATGGCACGCCTGATCTGGACGGCACCCCTCGCGCCGACTCCATCGCTGATTGGCTGATCGCGGGCCCCGGTGGCAAGCGATAAGCCCGATTCTTTGGCACGCCGTAAAGGCCGTTTGTACCCGGATGCACTCTCTTCGCTGGGCGAAGTCCGTTCCAAGGGCCATGCGGTTTGGGCTCTCCCCATCGAATGACCCCATAGCTTCCCAAGCGATCACTCGCCATCC
>JARGOW010000329.1 GCA_029212955.1 Planctomycetota bacterium
ATTGGCCTGACCATTGGACTTCTAGCGGTGGTTGAGGCAAGTCAGTCCCCGAACCCCACCCCGGGGGAGGTCCGGCATCAAGCATCCACGAAAAAGCCCGCCCACTGCGCAGTGGACGGGCTCGTTTCTGCGGGTCACTCTCCGGATTTTAGATCGCGAATCGGTCAGCCCTTGAGCTGCGCTAGGGCATCCGAAAATGCATCGGCTGCGAAACGGAGCTCCTCGATCGCTTCCTCGGAGTGTCCGTCGGTGTCCATGGACCAAGCCCGGTGCACCAGGCGTTCACCGGCGGCGACCCCTGTCCAAACCTTCGAGTAGCGATCGAAGCCAAGGATTTCCGTCCAATGTTCGAACTCGCTCGTTAGGTCGTAAATGGGGCCTTCAGAAATGACCGTGATCTCCTTGTGCAATTCCGCGTGGTCCATGGTGGCCGCTTTGCCATGTAGTGCACGGAGGACTTCCTCGATGTGCCCCAATTGACCGAGGAGGGCAGCCCCTTGGGCATGCTGTTCCTCCTGTGCAATGGCTCCGGAGCCGCTGGCGAACTTGGAAAGCACGCCGCCACCTATGAGAAGACCAACCCCACCGAGGAAAAACAGCATGGCTTCGCTTTCCCGGCTGGGTGCCGAATCCCCACTTGCCGCCGCTGCATTTTCGGTGGTGGTCCCAGGGTCTGTGACCTCCGTACCCTGCTGCCCATTGGCCGATATGGAGGGACTGTGGAATCCCGCAGCGCCGAGTGTTCCAAGGCATAGCCCGAAGATGATCAGGATGTTGGCGACGAACTTCATACGGACCCTCCGACTTTGATGATGGCGTTGATGATTCCTACCAGGGCGTCTCCGACGATGAGGCCAGCGGCGAGTGGTACGCCCTTACTTTCGACCTGTCTGGCTCCAAAGAGCCGCGTTAGGATGATCGACAGCAAGCCTCCGACTCCGAAAACGATCATGTACATGAATGGCATGTACAACGAAAGTCCGATCATGACCCCGAGTCCGGGTGACACCAGGATCGAAACGGCCAATCCGACCACGAATCCCGTCACGTACTTACCGATAGGGACATTGTCGGACTGGACCATGGTGATGGCGGCATCCAGGGCCGCAGCCTGGGGGGCGCCGAGTTCGGGGACACCATCGGCCAATTGCTGTGCGCTTCCGCCAGCCTCTTCAAGGGCCAGGACGGCCTCCGGTCCCGCAGCCACAGCGCGTTCGTAGAGAATCTCCGCCTGCTGGGGGCCGAATGCGAAGGCTTGCCAGAGCAGTGCGACGGTGGCGAGGGCGATTCCCGGCCCGATCCAGCAGGTCAGCAGCTGAGCCATTTGCTGTTTGAGCGGGCGACCACCCACCAGGTAGCCGGTCTTGAGGTCGGCCATCATGTCGGCGCACATGGAGGTGGCCACACAGATGGCGGCTCCAATGGTCACCGCCGGGATGATGGATTCCGTCTTGGTGGCACCGAGGATGCCCAAGAGGATGGCGATGGCGATCAAAGCCAAACCGGATAGGGGCGACCAGTCGGTCCGCCCCGTGGTCTGTGCCACCACAAGGCCAGCCAGCCACAACCAAATCAATCCCGCTGCGGTGACCATGAAAGCGGTTCCGTAACCCACGGCTTCACCACCGGAAACTTTGGCAGCGATGAAAAGCAACACGGTTCCCACGGCCATCCCGATGCGGATCGTATTGAAGGACATTTCTTCCTGACGCCCTTGTCCGCCCGTAGAGGCCTTGAGGCTGGCAAGGGCCGCTTTCAAAGCGGGCAGGGCCACCAGCAAGCCCGCGATGGCTCCGCCCAGAATCATGCCGATGCCCACCTTGTTGGCGGTGAAGTTCCGGAAGTTGTTCGCGAGGGCGTCCGCATTCACGAACCCTTCCTTGTCCTTGGCCCAGAAGTCAAAGTCTGCGAACTGGGGAGCCACCCAGCCGAGGTACACGCAGCAGGGGATGAGAATCCAGTAATTGAGCAGGGTTCCGTAGAGGATGGCGAGCCCGGAGCGTCCCGCCAGAAATCCTGCACCCAGGGTCAACAAACTGACGGCGAACACGGACCGCATGCCCGAAGGGCCTTCGAGAACCTGGCCCAGGTTGATCTTGCCGGGGATCATAGAGGACCAACCGTCGCCCCAATCCATGGTGGCGAAGGCGATGGGGGCAGAGATTGCAATTCCGATGGTGAGCAGCACGGCCTTTTGCATGCCCGCGCCGGGCGATTTCAGGATCGCAGCCACGGCCACCGCCGAGGGAAAGCGCAATCGCTCGTAGTCGATGATTTGGCGGCGCAAGGGGATGATCATCACGACCCCGAGCAGGGATCCGGCCATGCAGGCCAGGGCCAGGGCGATCCATTCCCCGCTTTCCAAGGCCCACTGCACGCCATCCTCCTTGAACCCGAGAATGAACAGCACCGGAACGGTGAAAATCACTCCCGCGTTGACCGTGTTTACGGACGACGCGATGGTCTGGAAGATATTGACCTCCAAAATCGAACCCTTACGCATGATGCCGCGTAGGAGTCCGAATCCGAGGATGGCACCGACCGTGGAACCCACGATGGTGAAGCCGATTTGAAGGCCAGCGAAGACGATGCCCATGTTCAGCAGCGCACCCACAAGGATGCCGCCGATCAGGGCAGGAAGGGTCAGTTCGCGGTAGGGTTTTTGTTCACTCACTCGGTGGTCCGGGGGAGGGGTGATGACACGGTCCGGCCGATCGCCGGGTGGGGGGGAAGCACAAGATACCGTTGCGATTGGGATTCTGCCTCAAATACCCGCAGGGATTGGCTGGACGGGGTGGGCTTGCTGAATTCCTGGTGCCCTGGGACACTGGATAGGTTCGCATTTCTCCAAACCCAGAACCGTCATGACGAAACCGGACCTTGAGAAGATGTCGGTGCATCTCACCTGCCGTGAAATGGACCAATCCGTGTCTTTTTACCGCGACAAATTGGGCTTCGAGCTTCTCGAAGCCTGGCCCTCGGAAGAAAACCCACAGTGGGCGCGCATGGTGCTCAACGGTCAGTCGATCATGCTGGGCGCTAAGGGAAACATCAAATCGGTGGAGGAACAATGCGCCGGCGATGAGGTTGCTATCCGCTACTGGATCCGAGCTTTGACCGCATTTGAAGAAAACGCCTCGGGTGTAGGGATCTCCGTCTATTTAGAGGTGCCCAATATCGACGACTATTTCGAGGACGTGAAGCGGCGCGGACTCAAGACCGAGGGCGAGCCCAAGAGCCAGTTCTACGGGATCCGCGAGTGGGGCGTGGATGACATGGATGGGTATCGACTCATGTTCCACACGCCGATCCAATTGGAAAGCTGCCAGTCCTGCGGAATGCCCCTCGCCGAAGCCAGGAATGGCCAGATGTATTGCGACCTCTGTACCAATGAAGAAGGGAAACTCCGACCCTACGAGCAAATTTTGGAAGGGACCATCGCGGGCTACTTCATGGGCATGCAAAAAATGAGCCGGGAGCAGGCCGAGCCCGCGGCGCGCGAGCACCTATCCAAAATGCCCACTTGGGCCGGAAAGGCATAGGCGAGGTATCGAATCGGACACTTCCCAGGACCCATAGCCGCGGGGAGGGAGCCCGATTTCAAGCCGTCGCGCCACTGGATTGCCCAAGCGCGCGCTTCAGTTGCTCCACCGACCGATCAAAAATGGAGTCGGTCCAAACCCCGTAGTCGTGATCGAGCACGAACGTGTTGGCGTAGGGCATACCTTCGCTAGCCCGTATCTTTTCGATCAGAGCGGGGGTTTCAGAGAGTCGGTCCGCGTGTTGTTCCCGCAGAATGCGAGCGAAGGTGGCATAGTGTCGTCCCTCATCGCGGATGACGCGCTTCAGCAGGGGGCCCATGCTGGGGCCGAGCATCAGATACTGGGGCAGTAGGGCTTGGTACGCCTTGACCGTTGCGAGTTCGTCGTAGGCTAGCAGGCAAAGGACTTCGAATTCATCCCGCATCAGGTGTTGGAGCGGCTCGAAGGCCACATCCTGGTCCCGTTGGAGCAATTCAGCGGACAGTTTGGCGCACTTGTCGGGAAAAGCGGCCCCGTAAACCTGCCGGAAAAGGGATTGGTGCAATTCCTCTTCCTGTAGCCATTGGTCCAGGGCACCGCGCAATTCGGGAGACAGGTCCCAGTCCTGATGGTCCAAGTACTCGGCCAGGAAGCGGGCATCAAACTCCGATTGCACGTCCAACCGAATCGTGGCTTCCAGTTCCGCGAAATCCGCGCTACCGAGGCCTCGAGCATGCTGCGCAATGGAGCGCAAATCGCTGGAGGACAGGCCATCCCGGGGCTTCAGCTGGGAAATAGACGGGGGATGGGGAGGCATGGGAGGGGGATCGTACCCGTTTTTCGGGTTCAACGCCCATATCGGAATCTGCGGGCAGTTCCTTGAAGAATGGAGCGAATGCCGCGGGAATGGGAGTCGTATCATGGGAGAGCTCCGCTCCCAAGCCATGGACTTTCACAAGGAACCCGACCCGCCCCGGAAGAAACGCAAACGCAGCGCTTCTCCGCTGACCTGTTTGACGTGCTTCCACCCGTTTTCGGTGAAGGGTGCTTCGGAGGATTGCCCCGAGTGCGGAGCGCGGAATTTGCGGGTGGACCAGATGACTTTCTGGAACCAAGATCCCGTGATCATGCGGGTGGAAGGAACCGCGAAAGCCCTCGTCTGCGCTGTTCTGGGTGCGCTGACATTCTTCATGCTGACCACGATCCATGGGGGCGGAATGGGACAGGGGTGGGCCATCGCGTTCCCCGTGATCCTTGGTTGGATCCTGTGGGACGCCCTGGGCTTGCTGACCCGCCGCACGTCCATGCTGAACCACCGGGTCCTTTGGCCTTGGCTCTGCGCCTGCGTTGGCATCGGCCCAGCACTCTTTATCTTGGCGACACTGATTTCTGCCCAGCAGTACAACATCCTCGAAACCCTGGGCGGGGTCATGCTTTGGGCCATAGCCTGGACGATTCCGGCCTTTGCCTTGCACCTTCTGGGCAACAAGCTCTCGGACATGCGAACCAGACGC
>JARGOW010000330.1 GCA_029212955.1 Planctomycetota bacterium
TGCCCTGTTCCTTTCCATTGCCATCTGGCGCATGTGCGCCGAGTACCGGCAATCCAAAAGTGCGGATGAATCAGGGTCGAATCACCAACCCTGACGTGCACCGGAGACTTCCGCGCGCTCCCGGGCCGGTTGGAACAATTGACGTGATTTGTAAGGAAAGGTTTAGGCTGTAGGTACGTCTATGGGGTCCCCCCATTGGATCCAATCTAAACGCACCTTTCATTGAGTTCATAGGCTGGCCGCATGTTTTGGTTGCGGCGCGCACCGCTTCCTGCTCAAGGGCCCAGTGAACTGGATTCGGTCGCCCACATCATCCTTCCCATGCAAAACCGGCAAACCCCGCGGGTCCTCATCCTGTTCGGTATTCTGGCCCTGTTCCTCCTCGGCGTTTGGCAATTCGGATTCCCGTCGAGGGCGGACGGGGAGATGGCCCCTGGTTCCAACGAAGAAGAGACTTCGGCCCCGGCGGGAAAGCGGGAGATCATTGCGGGCGAAACGCCCCCCACGGGAGAAGCACCCGAGCAGCCCAAGGGCTCAGACGATCGGCCCCTGAAGGATGAAACCACCGAGAAGCCCCGGGAGCGAATCGGAAAGAAACCCGACCGAACACCCAAACCGCTCGAGACGGACACGCCTCCCAAAAGCCCCTATCGATGGATCGCCGTGGACGAGTATGGCGCCCCGGTCGTCGAAGCCCTTTATCAACTTGCGGTCAAGGATCGGCGCGGATTCGCCAAGGTCTGGGAGGTGGAGTCCGACGCGAAGGGGCTTTTGGATCTGCCGGTGGAGGCACTCCACAAGAACACCCGATTCCTGGCACTGGGCATCGAAGGCGGTGAATATGTGGTGGAAGCAAAGGGGCAAGACGCCCACGAGCCACTCCTAAAAGAGCCCCTGATTCGCGTGATTCCGAAAGGAACCCTGCACATTCGCATGGTCGACTCCAAAGGGAATCCCTCCCGGGTGGAATTCTCCGTCATGCTCTCCCCCCTGAATGGCGACGGCCCCAATTGGAGGCCCGACCACTTGAGCGAACCGTCCAGTTTGGGTGACCTGGAATGGAAATGCCCTCCCGGCCGCTATCGACTGAGTTTGGCCATGGACCAACGCATTCACCATATGCTGAGCAACAGGCCTATCGAGCAAATGCCATTTCAGGTCCAGGTGCAGCCAGGACGGGAAACCCGGTTGATGCTGCGCGAACCCACTTGGATATCTGCGGCTTGGATGAGCTCATCAGGAGACGAAGGTGAAATCCAGGCCTTTGAGCTGTTGGGATCGCTCCGACACCTTTTCCACTCACCAAACCCAGAATTTAGGTGGAGCTATGCAGAGCGCCCCACGGAGGACCAGGACACACCACCACACCCTCTGATGCCCATAGGTTCACTGGCTCGCATTTTGCAAGGCGACAACAAAGGCAGCCTCGCATTCTTGTCTACCAGGGGTATCCGGGTCCTGCCGGATTCCCACGGCCCACGCCACATCCAACTCGACGCGCTCACGGGCGACCAGGTGCGCACGGAATTCCGTTCCCTTACAACGGCGGAACCCACCTGGCCAATGGTGTCAAAATACATTTCGGTTAGCACAGCGCGCTTCAAGCACACTACCCCCGATTGGCTTGAAATCGTGGCAAACTACGAAAACGACGCCGCGTGGAAGCGCGCAGAAGCACGGGTCTTTCTCAAGGATGATTCCAAACCGTTGAAAATTGGCAAACTCATCCAACCCGCTGTGTTGGATCTCAACCATGCCAGCAGAGGCCGGTCTAAGCCACCGATCAGCCCGGGTCTGCGTTGGACCACAACCAAGGGGCAGACCGAATTGTCCAGGCTCCAGGTGGACCTACTTCCATCCAGCGACCTATCCTTTGCTATCCCAACGCTCCGGCAGGAGTTCAGGTCAGAGTGCGGAACCTTGGGTTGGACGCCCACCCACCGTTTGGGTGTGATGGGGATCGGAGAATGGAGGGTGCCCTCCTTACGCCGCAAGCAGCCCGCTCCGCCTGGCTTTCGTACGTTCCAACTTCAATGTCTCCAACCCTCCGGTAAACCCGCCCCCTATGCCATGGTGCAAGCCAAGGGGCGATCCTCCTTGGTTCGCTGGACCGGCGTCGCCGATGCCAAGGGCCGTATTCGGCTCGAAGTGCTTGGATCCGGCCCCTTCTGGATCGACAGCGACCTCATTCCGAATCCGGTTCAATTGCAACTGGATGAACGCACTCCGACCCAGCAGGAACTCGCCCTGGTCGTACCCATGGAGCGCAATCGCCTCCGAATTGAGGTCTCGGGCGAAGGCCACCGCGACCACCTCCAGGCGAACCTTACCCTGTGGGATCCGCCACGGGACGATCCCAAACGCATCTACCCCCTAATTGCATCGGAGCCCTTACATGCGGACGGTACCCTCGAAATGCCAAACCTGGTCCCCGCCGACTATGCCCTCGAGCTCGTGAACTCCCGAACGAATCAGGCCATCATGACGCAAAGGGTTCAGATCACGCCTCGCAACCCAAACCCGATCGCACAGTTTTTCTTGCCATAGGTACGACCTGGGTTTCCTACATACGGCGGGGCGATTCCGAAGTCGGCGCCTCCCTCAATTCAAAATTCCGTCAGCACAAAAGAAGGCCCCGGAAACTCGCGTTCCCGGGGCCTAAACCTTTGCTTCGAATGGATAAATAATTAGAAGAGGTCGTCCAGGCGCAGCATGCGGGTTTCGCCGTTGCTGTCGTCCACGCCGTCGTTGTCGTTGACGAGCAGGGAGATGCCGTTGCGCAGGACGGTGAAGCCTTCGATCTTTTCGGGAACCATGCCGCCGGTGGCGTCGAAGGCTCCGTCGGCGATCAAGTCCGTGGCCAGGGTCTTGGCAAAGACCTCAAACTGGGCCACGTCGGCGGCATCCATGAACTTCACGGAACCGGCGTCGATGGTGTAGACCCGCTTGATGGTGGCGTCGGTGCCGCCCTGGTTGTCACGCTCGACAATGGCCAATTGCTCGCCAGCCAAGCTGGTGAGCTCGGACAAACCGACCCAGCCGCCGGCCGGGGAAGTGGCCGCGTCCAGGGGGTAGTGGGCGAAGCTCCACTGACGGGAGTTCACGTCGAAGCGACCGATACGGGCGACGCTGGTCGCATCGCCCGCATCCTGCCAGGCGCGCTGGAAGGCCACGTAGAGGTAGCGGCCCTTTCGCGCCACGCCCTCGAAACCGAAGCGCAGCTGGTTCTCGGTCAAGGACAGGGGCGGAAAGACCACGTCGATGATCTCGCCGTGGCGGTTCACCTGCAGGAGCATGTTGGGGCTCGTGAAAGGACGGTCATCGGCGTCGCTGATGCCAGCAAGCAGGTTACCGGAGCCTTCGGAAGCCACCCAGAAGCTGCCGGCGGGACCGACTTCGATGCCTTCCATGTCCAGGTTCACCGTGGTGTCTGCGTTGACGATATCGGTCGGATCGAAGTCGTCAGCTCCGGGCAGGCTGACCTGCAGCCCCATGAGAGCCCCAAGCAACATGTTCTTCGGGTCGGTGATGACCGTTTCCTTTTGGATCTGGGCGGCGTGGTTGGCGCTCCGGATTCGCATGGTGAAGATGCGGCTCTGCTGGTAGTAGCTGTCGTGTACAGCGTAGACGCGACGGTTCGAGTTGCGCGTGGCCAGGCCGGAGAGGGCGCCCCAAGCGATGGGTTCGCCGCTCATGCGGTTCTTGGAAACGACGTCGGGGTAGTTGGCGTTGCCCGTGCGGCCGTACACGGCCACGGAGGAACGGAACTTGGCGTCGCGGTCGTCCTTCTCGCTAGCCACGATGAAGAGGTCGCGCTCCGGGATGGCCAAGAGGCCTTCCGGGCCGACGCCCGTGGGCAGGGCCTGGACCAGAACGGGGTGGGAGTTGCCGAAGACGGTTCCACGCAAGAGCTCGTAGACGTAGACCAGGTTGGCGCGCTCGGACCCCACGAACAGGTAGCGGGCACCATCGAAACGGGCGAAGGCCACGCCCTCGGGCTCGTTGCCCTTGTTCTCGGAACGGCTCTCCGGGTAGTGGCCCAGGGAAGCGGTCACGTGCTCGACGGTGTTGCCTGCGTCGAACAGGATCTGACCCCAGAAGGTCCAAGTGGTGAATCCGCGGGAGCCTCCGTTAAGGTCACCCTCGTTGGCCGTGGCCAGGGTGAAGGGAGACGTCCAGGTGATGGCATCGGGCTCGCGGGGCACAGCGGTCAGGGAACCGGTCTGGGTGATGATGTCGTCCTCTTCGGTGTCGACCTGGTCCAAGTCCACGGTCCCGAAGGAGAAGTCGTGCAGGATGGTGCCGGTAGAAAGGCGAACGAGCACGCAGTGATTGTTTTCCTGGAGGGTCACCGCCGCGATGTTGAAGCGGTTGATGTCCACATACTCGGGCTCGGGATCCTCGGGGAAGAGGTCGGCAATACCGGTCATGTCCACGGTGCGAGCGGTCCACTGGGCGGGGGCGCCGGCCAGGTCCACGATCACCATGAATCCGGCGGGCATTTGGGGCGGGGCACCGTCTCCCAGGTCCTCGTCTCGCTCGTTCTCAATGCAGATGGCGGCGTAGGCGCCATCGGGGCTGATGGCGATGGAATCGGGCTGACCGCCGAGGGCTAGGGTCTGGAGGACTTGCTTGGTGTTCACATCCACAACCACCAGGTCGCCTGAGGTGTTGATGTAGTCCGCGCTGGTGTTCACGCAGGCCAGGGCGTAGTCGCCGGTGACCGCAACCGAAGTGGGCTCGCCGCCCAGGGGCAGGTTCCCTGCGGGCAGGGGGTTGGAAGCGTCTGTGATGTCCACGAAGCCGAGGCTTTCGTTCTCAGAGTCCGTGTAGATCAAGGTGTTGCCACCGTTGGCCGCCGCCACAATTTCGGCCACGGTTTCATCATCCACATCGGTGTTGAGGAATACGGGGAAGGTCGATAAACGCTCGAAGGGACCGCCGCGATCCACAGCGGGAGCTTGACGCACCTGCTGAAGGGAGTGGGAGGAAACA
>JARGOW010000331.1 GCA_029212955.1 Planctomycetota bacterium
ATTGTCCGAGCATCAATCCTCGGGGGATGATTGTGGCATCGCATACCCCTACTTAGATTCCTATTGGAGCGAACCGGGTCGACACCCTTTCTTCATCATCGATGGCGGGCGCCGTGTGGGCCTCGTCATGATCCGGGGGCCCGAGTCCACCGGAGAAGGGTGCTACCAAATCGCAGAGTATTTCGTCGAGCCGCAATCCCGCCGTTCGGGTGTGGGAACACGGGCCATCGCGTCTATTTGGAAGGACTTTCCAGGGGAATGGACCCTGCAGGCCTTCCGGGCCAATGCTCCCGCCATTTCGTTTTGGACCGCGTGCTTGAAGGCCAATGGAATCCGCGACGTGGCAAGATCGCTGGTGCAGGATGGGGGCGAACGCGTGGTGCGCTGGGAATTCACGGCGAAGGGGACCGCCTGAAGTTCATGGGGCCACGGCCAGAAACCAGGTCAAGCTATCTTGGTATGACATTGTGTAGAATGGGAGCTTGTTGCGCATCGTAGGGGTCCAGAGGCAATACCGCCTCGTCCCTACACACAAGCCAATGTCCAAGCTGAACCCTCAATCGTTGTTTCAAGTTGTCGCCGTGCTCTCCATGTTGGTTGGAGTGATTCAGGCGTCATCTACTATGTGTTCTATGTTGGCAGCCCAGCATTCCTTGGAAACAATGAGCCTAGGAATGCCCCACAGAACCATCGAATTTGCGAATACGGGCATGTACAGCGTCTTGGGGGCTGCCATGCCTTTCGTGTGGGGAGCGGTCCTGTTTTGGTTGGCGCCCACGCTCTCCCGCAGGATTGCCAGGTCGGCGGAACGGAACGTGCGAACAGGGAAAGAAGCCGGGGGTCGGGGATCCCTTCGGCCGCAGGTTGGGAGCCGAGTGAATGACTAGGATCGTTGGCCTTGTGATTTTGGTGTCTTTGATCTTCGCCAGGTGCTGTGCGGATACAGGGGATTGTCACGCCAATGGAATTCTCAAACTCAATTGGGTTGGGAACCGCGAAGCTATAGGACCCTCTTCTATCGTCAGCGATTTCGAACTGGTGAACCATTCCTTGGAAACGTTCACCTATAGGACAGGTCCTGCTCGGCTACTGCAACTTGTGGACCGAGGGAAGCCGCGAAGCCGGTCCTCGGGAGGCTGTGGAAATGGAATTCGGACGGAGCGGCTTGTGCCCGGCGGGCGGTTGGAATTGTGCGCACCCCTGAGGGGTCGAGTTGGACCCATGCACGCCGAGGTGGTACTGCTAAATATGGAGGGTGAGCGGGTCCGGATCGAATCGGATCTCTTTGATCTGGTGGAGGGAGGACTTGTCAAATCCAGCATCGATCCGCATAGGGCACTTTGGGTGGCTCCGGCTCCCTTGCGACTTTGAATGGCGGGGGTGGCTGGGGAAGATGGGAAGGTTTGTTCAATGCGGAGGTGGATCGGCTATCCTCTGAAGCATGGAAACTCCGGACTACGATGATCCCGAAGTCGACAGGGAGTGGTGTCTAGCGGCTCGCTCCGAAGTGGTGGAGTACCTGGCCGGGACCGGGGTCCAGCATGGGCCGGTGGGGGATTGGCCGGCCTGGCACGTGGCGCCCATTTTGTCCATTTGGGCGGTGGAGAGCGTGAAGCAACCGGGGGCCGTGGGCTGGTGGGTGATCTACGGAGATATTCCGACGGACTACATTGGTTCCGCTGGCTTGCACCATCCCCGTGAGGTCCTACGCGCCATTGCCTGGCGTTGGAAGGAATACGTGGACGCTGTCCGCGGGGGATCGCCTCCCGATGGTTTTGCGATCGGCGACGGCTCACCGGAGCTCATTGACTTACTGGAAGGCCGGGCTGGGTTGCTGGTGGAAATGTCCTCTGACGATGAAGTGTGGGCGGGCCTGTGACCCGTTCGGCGATTGGATTTGTCGGGGGCGGGAACACCAACTAGGCTGGGGCTATGACTGCGATCGAATACCACTTTGAGCTGGGGGAAGTGCAGGCCGGAGATCTGAGGGGTTTCTTCGAAGGATGGCCCAACCCTCCCCAACCTGAAACCCACCTTGCCCTACTGCAACGCAGCGATGAAATCGTGTTGGCGGTGGAATCCAGCACGAAGCGCATCGTGGGATTCGTCAATGTTCTCTCGGACCGGGTCCTCACGGCTTACATTCCATTGATTGAAGTGCTCCCCGAATTCCGCGGGCGGGGAATCGGAGCCGAGTTGATTCGCCTTGCCCTCGAGCGTGTATCGGACATCTATATGGTGGACGTGACCTGCGACCCTGATGTGCAAGCTTTCTACGAATCGCTCGGATTCACAAAGTCCACAGGAGCATGCGTTCGCCGATACGAACACCAATCGGGCGCTCCGGATTGTTAGGAATGACCGCAGCCCTGCATTGCCAGTTCACACACACCTTCTCCATTTGCCGAGTTCCTTGAATGAATCTCATATCCACAGTTCTGATCGTCATCGCCCTCTATGCCATTCTCGTTGCGATCCGTACGGGCTTCAGTGAGGTGATAAAGGCCCTGCAGGCGATCCATGACAAACTGGACGATCCTGCGAGTCGGTGATGGGGTGCGGGGCCCGGGATGGGGCCCCTAGGACGAATTCCTAGGGCAGCAGCATGGGACCCAGGCTTTCATACCAGAGCAGATACCCCATTACGGCGCCCGATGCGCCCGCGAGGGCGAAGGAAATACGCTGACCCCGTTGAATGTGCGCCACTGTGCGCAGGATGGCCAAAGCGGCCAATGCCGCCGTAGCCCACAGGATGCTGCCTGCGGGCCAGCCGAGATCGTTGGCGATCTTCACCTCATCGGAACTGGCGCGCACTCTGCCCATGACTGCCGCGCTTGCAACCAGCGCCGCGTTGAACAATTGACGACTCCAGAACAGGGCGAGGACACACGCCGCCATCATGCTTCCCTCGAACTCCGTCCTCCCTTGTTTGGCCAAACGGGCCAACCAAATCAGCCCGATCACGCCCAGGCCCATATTCGTTAGTGGCCCGCCCATTGAGATCAATGTCGAGTGCAAATCCACGTTTCCAGCAGCATCCCAATCGTCGCAATACCATGCCATGGACCCGTAGTGCAGGGTCGTGGAATACCCCAACGCTTGCGCCACAACAATATGCCCAGCTTCGTGCAGCATGGTCCCCACAAAGGCCATGGGCAGGAAGGTCACGAATACCCGGATGGCAAACGGATCAGAGCGCACTGGAATCTCGCCAAGTCATTAATCTTTCGAGGTGCCCCCGGCGTAGTGCTCGAGAAAACCGCAATCGGTACACCGATACGAGTCGATTTCGTATTGGCCGGGCATGGCGGGATCGGCCTGGACTTCACCCTTGTACTTCTTGGCATCGATCCAGCAGGCGGCCCTGGCAACATCCTCGAATTCGGAGAAGGATGAAGCGGGGTGGCTGTCGAGGATGATGCCGGTTTCCATGGAGCCCTGGCACTTGGGGCATGACATACCCATCACTTATTGCAAAACCGGCAGTTCCGCGAAGGACTTGATGGCCACGCGTTGGGCGATCTTGCCGGCGATTTCTTGGATGCGCTGGGCGGCGATGGATTCGGGGGCGGAGAGCACGATGGGGGCGCCGCCGTCTCCGGCCATGGTCACGTCCGGGTGCAGGGGGACGGAACCCAGGTTTTTGAGTTCGAAGCGTTCGCAGAGCTTGTCCGCACCGCCCTTGCCGAACAGGTCGATCTCGGTTTGGAACTTGCCATCATCGCCAACTTGTACGGTGCGCGCCTTGCCGCTGAGCGAGAGCTCCACCTTGGTGCCGGGTGCAGCGCCTTCCACGGTTCCTTCCAGGGAAAGGCCGGACATGTTTTCCACGATGCCAAGCATGTCGATTTGGACTTGCTTGAACATGCCCACGGCCTTGCCCACGTCGAAGGCAGCCACGGCCTGGGGGGTGGTGACGAGCACGGCGCCGGTTACAGGGACCAGGTTGGCCAGGGACAGCTGGGCGTCGCCCGTGCCCGGGGGCATGTCGACCAGCAGGTAGTCGAGCTCGCCCCATTCCACGTCCTTGAGGAATTGCTCGACCAGCTTGTGCACCATGGGGCCACGCCAGATGGCGGGTTGATCCTCGGGGATCAGATAGCCGATGGACATGGTTTTGATGCCGTGGGCTTCCTTGGGGAGCAAGCGCACGCCGCCCTCGCGGGAAACCTGCTCGGGTGCACCCTTGAGGCCCATCATCATGGGAATGTCGGGACCGTACACGTCGCAGTCGAGCAGGCCGACCTTGGCACCGGTTTGCGCCAGGGCGCAGGCCAGGTTCACGGACAGGGTGGACTTGCCCACGCCGCCCTTGCCGGAGGAAACCGCGACCACGTGGCGCACGCCGGGCAGACCGACCTTCTCGGGGGCCTTGGGAGCCACCGCGGTCATCTCAACTTCGACCTCGGTCACGCCGGGCAGAGCGGCGATCAGTTCGCGGGCCTGCTCTTGAAGCTGCTCCTTCACCGGGCAGGCCGGAGTGGTCAAGTTGATCGTGACGGAGACCTTGCCGCCCTCGACCTCATTGCGGGTGATAAACCCCAGGGACACGATGTCCTTGTGCAGGTCGGGATCGATGACTTGACGCAGCGCGTCGAGAACGTTGGCTTCGGTGGGTTGGCTCATGGTGGGTACCTCTAACGGGAGCGGTAGACTAAGCCAGCGGAGGGGGGGTGGGAACACGTAGCCCGGGCAAATATTGACCTCGCACAAACAGGGCGGCCCGGGCACCCAAGAGGTGCCCAGACCGCCCAAACCCCGACCCGGGGATCTCTCTTCTCAAGCCGATTTCAGCAGGGGCTCAGACCTCTCCGCACCCAAGTCCACGGCCGCCGGCAGATAGGCCCGCCGCCTCTCTGTGATGCAGCACACAATGGCCCCAAGTACGCCAAAGGCCAAAACCGCCAGGGGCCACAGCCAAAGTCTGGGTCCCGTGGCCCCGAGATTGACCAGGTAGGCGCGAACTCTGTAGGCCAAACCGATCA
>JARGOW010000332.1:0-4689 GCA_029212955.1 Planctomycetota bacterium
TACGGGGATACGCGGCTGAGCCGGAAGTTTCTAGTGAGTTCCTTGAGCATGCCCTTTGGGCACGCGGCGATTGGGGGCAGAAGTTCGAGTTGCAGGTGGCTGAACTTGGCAAGTGGTTGGGCACGCTGTTCGCAAAGTCCATAGGGAAGGGGGACCTTCCTCAAACGGTGGATGTGGGGACCACAATCACCACATTCTTCGCGATTTACTACTTCGAGTTGATCATTCAAATCAAGCAGCGGTTTGTTGAGGTGGAGCCGGGTGTGGCCAGGTTGCGCAAGCAAATCGAAAACCAATTCCAAGGCCTATAGCATGATAGAAATCAGACTAGCCAAGAGTTCTTCCGGCTTCGCACTGCTTGATGATTGGCACGAAAAGTTCCATCGACGATTGTCCTATCCGACGCAAACGCGGCGCGTTGAGACTTCGTTTGGCCATACCGATGTTGTTGTCACCGGACCCGCTGCAGAAGGGAGGGGCTCTGCTGATCTTCCGCCAGTCCTTTTGCTGCACGGTGCAATGGCCGGCGCACCCCATGCCCTAGGTGAACTCGGGGATTACCCCCGTCAACGGTCCATCTATGCGGTCAATATACCGGGGCAATCGACCAGGGCGGCGCAAAAGCGGTTGAGCTTCCGTTCGTCGGAGTACAGTGCTTGGATTACGGAAGTGATGGATGCCCTGGAGCTTCCCACCGCCCATGTGGCGGGAGTTAGCTGGGGTGGGGCGGTGGCCCTGCGGCTTGCGATTCACAATCCAGGTCGAATTTCAGGGCTTCTACTCGTAGTTCCCGGATCCATCATTCGGAGCCCGGTCCTTGCCGGTTTGCTTGGGGTGGGGCTGCCGATCCTGCGATACAAAGTCCGGCCGACGCAAGCCAACCTGGAAAGGGGTGTTCGCAATCTTCTCACGGAATCGGACGAGCTATGGCTTCCCTATATCGGTGATGCTTTGAGGCATTGGCGCGTGGACTTTTCAGCACCTCCTCTGGTGAAGGAATCCCAGGTGGCGAATCTTCAGGCTCCGACTTTTGTGATAGCGGCGGAAAAGGATCTGTCCTTCCCTGGCGGAGATTTGATTCGACGAGCCCAGGAGCTTTTCCCGAACTTCAGCGGAAGTCACCTGTTGAAGGATTCGAGACACTGCCCGTCCTCCACTCCAGAGGCGCGGGCCAGATTCGCGGGGATCGTTGACCAGGCCCTTTTGTCATTTGACCAAAACCGCAAAGGCACACTCTGACTCAGCCCCTTTAGGGGACGATCTTTGCGCCGCTTTCGCGGGTTTTTGGAGCCTGGGTCTTACCCTAAGCGATATGACCCCGGATGAATTGAGAGACGCCCTAGCATTCCTAGCGGAGGACTAGGGCGCCTCTTGGTTCCCGATTTGGTGGGAGTTTCAACCGAGCTGATTAGGCCGGCGAGTTGGCTTCGCTTTTGGCGAGGACCCGGTCGGCGGCGGCCAGCAGGTCTTCGAGACCCTCTTCGGTGTGGTCGCCCATGTGGCCGATGCGGAAGGTGATGTTCTTCAGCTTGCCGTAGCCGTTGCCGAGGATGAAGCCTTCTTCTTTGAGGCCGGCGATGAGGGCGGGCACGTCCACGTTGCCGGAGTTGATGCAAGCGACGCAGGGGGAGGCTTGGCGCAGTTCGGGTAGCAGGGTGAGACCGTGGCCCTTGGCCCAATCAATGGTGCGCGCTTGCATGCGGGAGTGCTTGGCGAAGCGGGCGGCCCAGGCTTCGGCACCTTCCAGGTGCTGGTCGGCGGTGCGCAAGGTCTTGCCGGCGCTGATATCCTCGAGTTGCTTGGCAAGTGCGAAGTAGTGGGGGATGGCCGGGGTTATGGGGGTCTTTCGTTTTTCGTGGCCTTCGATGAAATTGATCGGATCCAGGTAGAAGCCGCGATTGGGCACGGTCTTGGCCTTTTCCATGTAGCGGTCGGAGGCGCAAACCACAGCCACGCCCGGGGGCAAGGCAAACGCTTTTTGGACTCCGGCGAAGGCGAAGTCGATTCCGTTCTTGTCGAAATCGATCGGACGTCCGGCGATGGCACTGACCACATCGGTAAACACCAAGGTGTCCGGGTGCTTGGCCATGACCGCAGCAATGTCTTCGGGCGGAGTCAGCGTACCGGTGGAGGTCTCCGACATGACGTAAGTAATCGAATCGAAGGGGCCTTGCTCGGTCAGGGTTTGGTCGAGCAATTCCATGGAAACGACCTGGCCCCATTCGGCTTCGAGCACGGTCACGTCCTTGCCCAGGGCCTTGGCAATGTCCGCCCAGCGCTTGCTGAAGGCTCCGTTGACCAGGCAGAGAATCTTTTGACCCGCTCCGATCAGGCCCGCTTCCATCATGCCCGTGGCGCTGGTGGAGTGCACGGCCGGGTGGGCGGTGCTGTTTTCATCGAGGCCAAAGGCGAAGCGCAGGTGTGGGTGGATGCGCTCGATCACATCTGTCATCGCTTTGGTGCGGTGGCCGATGGCGGGTCGAGCCATCTCTTGGAGCAATTCGGGGCGAACTTGGGTGGGACCGGGAATCCAGAGCATCACTGAGTGGGGGAAAAAGATTGGGCGGCCTGTACGAGGCCCGAGTGGTTGGGGTGGTCGGCGAGGCGCAAAAGCTCCTCGTCTGTGCAGAGTAGGGGAAGCAAAGCGGCCAGGTCGGCCTCACGGCAAACCTTGTCGGCGGCCTGCATCACGGCGGGGCGGGCTTCCACGCCGGCGAAGGCGATGAAGCGCGCACAAACCGGCGCGGCTTCCAGGTCGGTGGCGCCGTCGCCGATCAGGGCCAGGGGACCGTGGTTCTCGGCGATGCGGCCGAGCACGTCGAGCTTGCCGCCCGAACGCGCCAGGGGGCTCGATTCGTCGAACCCTGCATAGTCGCCGTTGTCGTCAAAGCGCAGGTCTACGGCCTGGGCGTGCTCGGGGGCGATGCCCAGGTGCTTGGACAGGTGTTGCACCGGAGCCAACAGGCCCCCGGACACCACGCCCACGTGTTTGCCTAAAAAGTGCAGGGCGGAAACCAGTTCGCGCGCGTTGGGCAGGGCGTTTTCGATGTAGAGGTCGCCGATGCGATCCACCTGGGCGCGCGTGGGTTTCAAGACCTCGAGCCGCGCGCCGTAAGCATCCTGCAGGGGCAGGCGGCCTTCCATGGCCTCGTTGGTCAGGTCGGCAATGCGAGCGCGCACTTCAGCGCTCGCGCCCTGGCCGAGTTCTTCGATGCCCTCGATGGTGGCGAGGGTCGAATCACAGTCGAATACGATGCCGCGGTAGGGCGGCGCGGAGATTTGTCGGCTCATCCCAATTCCACGAGGTGGGCGCTGACCACGGGGTCGAGTCCGGCGATGGCTTCGAGAATTTCTGCGGACGGCCGGTCGTAGAGGGACAGGAAGGAGGACGCCAAGCCCTCGCTTGAACTGCTAGCTGGGCCAAGTTCCACACGCTTGATGTTGATCTTGGCCGCTCCCAGAGTCGTGCCGATCGCACCGACAACGCCGGGTCGGTCGTGGTGTCGGGTGATGAGCATGGGGCCACTGGGGTCCAAATCCACATTGGCGCCGTCCACTCGAACGAAGCGAAGCATTTCTCCGAAAACGGTGCCTGCCACCATATGGCTTTCCGTTCCGCCCTTGCTGGAGACGCGAGCGCGCAGCAGTCCACCGAACTTGTGGGCGTCGCCACTTTCCCCGCGCAGCACTTTGATACCGCGCTCGCCGGCGAGCAGGGGGGCGTTTACCAGGTTCACGCCCTTGGCCAGGGCTTGTTGCAAGACGCCGCATAGCAGGGCGCGCTCCAGGTGCTCCTGGGAAAGTTCCTTGGCGTCTCCAAGCACCGAAAACTCAATCTTGCTGATTGGCTCGGCCGTGCGTTGGGCCAGGAAACGCCCCATCGACTTGGCCAGCAACGACCAGGGTCCTAGTGCGCGGCGCTCGGCCGTGGTCAGGGCCGGGAGGTTGATCGCGTTTTGTGCGACACCATCCAGGAAGAAAGTGGCGGTTTGTTGGGCCACTTGAACCGCCACGTTGACTTGGGCTTCCTTGGACGAAGCACCCAGGTGGGGCGTGACGATGACATCGTCGCGGTGTACCAGCGGGTGGTCAGGGCCGGGGGGCTCCTCGGCCAACACGTCGAAGGCTGCTCCTGCCAATTGACCGGAGTCGAGGGCCTCGATCAAAGCGGCTTCATCGATCAATCCTCCGCGGGCCGCGTTGATGATGCGCGAGCCTGGCTTCATCATGGCGATTTGTTCCGCGCCGATCAGGTTGCGTGTGCTGTCCATGAGCGGCACATGTAGGGTGACCACGTCGGCTTGCTTGAGCAATTCGTCGAGCCCCATCAGGTCCACTCCTGCGACCGGGGAGGAAGCACCGGTGGCTGCCAGGTAGGGGTCGTGCGCGATGACCTTCATGCAAAGGCCTTGTCCGCGGCGTGCGACTTCGGCTCCGATGCGTCCGAGTCCGATGACGCCCATGGTCTTGCCCGTGATTTCCATTCCCATCAGACCCTTCTTGGACCAGGCACCCGAGCGCACCTTGCGATGGCCGGCGGGGATGTGACGCGCCAACGAGCACATCAAAGAGATGGCCAGCTCCGCGGTGGTCACAGTGTTGCCGGTGGGCGTGTTCATCACGACCACGCCTTGCGAAGTGGCGACGGGGACGTCCACGTTGTCCACGCCGACTCCGGCGCGACCGACG
>JARGOW010000332.1:4699-4973 GCA_029212955.1 Planctomycetota bacterium
TTGGCAGCCTTGAGCACACGGGCGGTGACCTTGGTGGCGGAGCGCACGAGCAGGGCATGGACCCCGGGGAGCGCTTCGACCAATTCGTCCTCGGTCATGCCCGTGCGAACCAGGGGTTCGATGCCCCGGGAGTGAAGTTCCTGGATGGCGATGGGGTCGAGTTCATCACAGACGAGGACTCGAATAGACGCGGGGGTGCGGGAAGACATTTGGGTCTTTGTGGCTCTGGGAACCAGCCGATGGCGGATGGGTCCCAGCACTAGGACGCCACCGA